>CAXRCQ010000417.1:0-3400 GCA_964228845.1 Blastomonas sp. | reverse complement strand
CCACCAGCAGGACGAAGAAGGCCAGCAGGCGCAGCGAATTGCCCTTGGTCATGGCCCAGGACCGCTTCAGCGCGGCCACCGGGTTACGTTCTCCCTCGATGCCGATGATGGGCGTGGAGAGCGACAGCTTGATGCTGATGTAGACGACCAGCGGAATGGCGAAAAGCGCGCCGAGCAGCGCAACCGGCTTGAGGCCGATCGCGGCGGGCAGGCTGATCAGCACGAAGATCGGCGCGAGATAGGCGAGGACCTGCAGCAGGTAGGCGCCGATGAAGGTCGGCAGCAGCGATGCCCCCGAAGCCAATGCCTCGCCCACGGTCGGGGAGGAGCGGCGGCGCAGCAGTGCCAGCATGGCCAGCTGCGCGAGGCTGGTGAGCAGGAACACGCCGAGGAACAGCCACCAGTATTCGCTGAACATCGTCACCAGCGCGCCCTGCAATTGCTCCACGGTCGGCTGGGTCGAGCCTTCGAGCGAGGATTCGATGCTCGCGCTCGGGAAGATGATCGCGGAGAAGGCCGATGGCAGGAAGATCAGCACGCCCGCGATCGTCGCCAGCAGGCTGAAATTGCCCTTGATGAGCGCCAGTGCCTCGTTCCAGCCCTTGTCGAAATCGAATTTCATCGCCGAACCCCTCTCTTTCGCTCTTGATAAGCGCGACTTGCGTCGCCACGCAATTCCCATGTCCGAAATGCTCACCGAAACCGTCGAATGGCGTGCCGAGAAGGGGCAGGTGCCCTATCGCGACGCGCTCGCGGAGATGGAGGCGCGCAACAAGGCCGTCTTCGAGGGCGAGGCGCAGGAACTGGTCTGGCTGCTCGAGCACCCGCCGGTCTATACCGCCGGGACCAGCGCCGACGGGGCCGAACTGCTCGACCCGCGCTTCGAAGTGGTCGAGGCGGGACGCGGAGGGCGCTACACCTATCACGGCCCGGGCCAGCGCGTCGGCTACCTGATGCTCGACCTCAAGGCGCGCGGGCGCGACGTGCGCTGCTTCGTCTACTCGGTCGAAGGCTGGGTGATCGCGACGCTCGGCGACCTCGGCGTCGAATGCTGGCGCAGCGACGGGCGGATCGGCATCTGGACGCGCGACATCGACGGGCGCGAGGCCAAGATCGGCGCGATTGGCGTGCGCGTGCGACGCTGGGTGACGATGCACGGCTTTTCCGTGAACCTCGCCCCCGATCTCACCCATTTCACCGGCATCGTGCCCTGCGGGATCGACGAATTCGGCGTCACCAGCATGGCGCGGCTCGGCCACGATATTGCGCCTGATGCCTTCGATGAGGCATTGAAGCGGCGGGCAGGCGATTTCCTCGCCGCGCTCGAAGGAAAGGAATGCGCGCTGCCATGAAGCGACTGACGATTATCGCACTCGGGGCGCTGACCCTTTCTGCCTGCCAGGACCAGGCCGACGAAGCGGGTGCAGCTGGCGATGCGCAGCGTGCCGAGGGAGAAGTGCTCGGCGGCACGATCGACGATTCCATGCTGCCGCTCGATACCGTGACCTCGCAGGCCCCTCCGCTGCGGCAGGCGCCCAGCGAGGGCTCTTCCGGCGATGCTGAGGATGCGCCCGGCGAAGAGGGTGACGAGGAAGGGGCCGATGCCGATGCAGCGCCCGAAGAGGACACGCAGCCCGAACCCGCCGAAGAGGCGGAGCCGGAGGCCTAATCCTCGCCGAGCAGCTGCCGCGCGCGGACCAGATCGCCTTGCCGGACATAGCGGCCCCGCGACGGTAGCGCCTCTGCACCCGGATTGAGCGCGAACAGGCCGGCGATCTCGCGCGCTTCGGCGATTTCCTCCGACGTGGGTGCGAAAGCGGAATTGATCGCTTCCACCTGCGAAGGATGGACGGCGATCATGCCGCTGAACCCGTCTCCGCGCGCGGCGAGCGCTGCGCGTTTTGCGCCCTCGGCATCGCGCGTGTCGCGAAAACCCGCCTCGATCGCCATCCGCCCTTGCGCATGGGCGGCCAGCAGGACCTGCCCGCGCACATAGGCCAGCGCATCGGTCCATAGCCCTCCCGGACCGCGCATCCGCCGCGCGCCGAGCGACCGGGCGAGCGCTGCGGCATCCCAGCCAAGCCCGACGATGCGGGCATGGATTTCCTCGGCAAAGGGTTTGAGGTGCAGGGCCGCAGCGGGATTGGCACCGAGTTCCGGAATGATCTTGGTCGCGCCGCTGCGCACGCCTGCGCGGCTTTCGCATTCGTAGAGGGCCGCGGCGAACTGCTGGACTTCGTCGGTGCCGATGCATTCGGCCAGGACCACGCCGTCGGGCGCGCCTTCCATCGCGGCCTCGAGATCGGCGCGCCAGTGCGGGCTCGATACGGGGCCGATGCGTACCCAGCGCGCGAAACTGCGCGCCGCCACCACTTGCGAGCGGTGTGACACCAGCCAGTCACGCGCGGCCAGCCGGGTATGTTGCTTGGTGTCCTCGCTGGCGGCGCGGGCGAGATCGATGACGACCGCGTCCGCGCCCGAGCCGGCTACCTGCCCCAGCGCCTTGTCCTTGTCTGCCGGGACCACGATCCACGAGCGCATTTATCGACCCTCCTAGGGGACGATCCGCGCCGGGATGGGCGAATCACCCGCCGACAGTTTCCTCGCTTTTGGTTAGCATGGGGTAATCGATGTACCCTTCCGGCCCCGGAAGGTACCAGCTTTGCGGAACGTTTACATTGGGTTGCAGCTCTGCACCCAGGCGGAAACGTTCGGGCAGATCGGGGTTGGAGATGAAATCCCTGCCCCAGCTGACCGCATCGCAGCGCCCTGCCTCGATATCGGCAACCGCCTGTTCGGGCGTGTAATCGCTGTTGAGCACCAGCGGGCCTGAATAGATCTGGCGGATCAGCGGGCTCTGCTTGGGCACGTCGGTAGCGCCGAAAGTGCCATCGGGGCCCGGTTCGCGCAGTTCGAGGAAGCCGAGGCCGAGTTCCTCGACCACTCGGGCGGCCGCACCGAAGGTCGCCGGCGGATCGCTGTCGTCGCAGCCTTGCGTCTCGCCATTGGGCGACAGGCGCACGCTGACGCGCTCCGCACCCCAGACGTCGATAAGCGCAGTCAGCACTTCGCGCAGGAAGCGGGTGCGGTTTTCCGGGCTACCGCCGTACTCGTCGTCGCGCAGATTGCTGCTGTCGCGCAGGAACTGGTCGACGAGATAGCCATTCGCGCCGTGCAGTTGGACGCCGTCGAACCCGGCGCGCTTCGCGTTTTCGGCGGCATGGCGATAGTCGCCCACCACACGCGCGATCTCGTCCTTGCCGAGCGCACGGGCCGGTTCGTAATCCTTGCGGCCTTCGAAGGTGTGGGCATGGCCAGGCGCGCAAGTGGCGCTGGCCGAAACGGGCAGGTTGCCGCCGAGGAAGTCGGGGTGGACCAGACGGCCCATGTGCCACAGCTG
>CAXRCQ010000416.1:0-16441 GCA_964228845.1 Blastomonas sp. | reverse complement strand
GGACCTGAAAGCCGGTTGGCACCGAGCATAGCATCGAGCGGCGGATTGATCCTGCCGACCTTCCAGCCCACCACCGCGCGACCATCGATATGGATGGCGCGATCCTGGATGGAATAGGCGGCATCAAGCGCATCCGGGGCGATCCCCGGATAGGCGCTCAGTACCCGCGCCGCGCGCCGCGCGCTGACAAAGGCCTGCGCCACTGCGTCCACCTGGGCACTGACCTGCAATTCCATCCCCATCCCTATCGTCCTTCTTACCCTTGAGCTGCCTAAAGGAAACCGGTGTCATCCGCAAGGGGCGGCGTGTTTGCCGGCCGCTCCTCTAGAGCGTCACACCCTTTTTCCAGATGGCAATCGCGCGCTGCCCCGCCCTTTCGGCGGCAGTTTTTTGCCCGCTGGCGATATCGAGCAGCATCTCCAGAAACGCCTTATCCGTCGCCTGCCCGCCGTCATCCAGCACCACCGACGCATCGAAATCGATCCAGTGTGGCTTGGCTTGCGCAAGCGCCCGATTGGAGGCGATCTTGACCGTAGGCGCAGGGAAGCCGAGCGGCGTTCCGCGCCCCGTGGTGAACAGCACCAGCGTCGCCCCGGCAGCGGTCAGCGCGGTCGAGGACACGGCATCGTTGCCCGGCGCATCGAGCAGCGCCAAGCCGGGGCGTTCGGCCTGCGCACCATAGTCGATCACGCTGGACAGCGGCGCGCTCCCTGCCTTTTGCACCGCGCCCGCTGATTTCTCCTCCAGCGTGGTGATGCCGCCCGCGATATTGCCGGGTGAGGGATTTTCGGACACCGACAGGCCCTGGTCGAGATAATAGCGCTTGAAGCGGTTCACCAGCGCTGCGGCCTGTGCGAATGTGTCAGCATCGACGGCGCGGTCGAGCAGCGCCTGCTCGGCACCGAAGATTTCGGGAATTTCGGTGAGGATCGGGGTACCGCCCGCGCTCGCCAGCGTCTCGCTGAACCGGCCGAGCAGCGGGTTGGCGGTCAGCCCCGAAAAGCCGTCCGAACCGCCGCATTTGAGCCCGACGACCAGCGCGCTCAGCGGCATCGGTTCGCGCCGGGCCTGCGCTGCCTCTGCCACCATCGCATCGATGATCGCGCCCGCCTCGGCCAGTTCGTCGCCCGCCGCCTGCGACGACAGGCTGCGCACCTTGGCTCGCGCCGATACCGGGATCGAGTCGATCAGCGCTGCGAGCTGGTTCGATTCGCAACCCAGTCCCAGCAGCAGCACGCCCGCCGCATTGGGATGCGCCGCCAACCCCGCGAGCAGTGCGCGCGTGCCCGCCAGGTCGTCGCCCAGCTGCGAGCAGCCTTGCGGATGCGCAAAGGCGAGAATACCGTCGATTCTCCCGTCAGCGATCAGCGCAGCATGGCGCCGTTCCGCTTCGCGCGCGATCTGCTCCGCCGTCAGCGCGACACAGCCGACCGTCGGCAATATCCAGATTTCGTTGCGCGTGGCTGCACGCCCATCGGCCCGGCGATAGCCCTGCCAGACCACATCTTCATCGAAGGCCGCAGGCGTTGGCGCAACCGAGGCCCGCCCTGACGCATATTGCTCCTCGCCCACCAGCGCGGTCTCCAGATTGTGGCTGTGGACATGCGCGCCGGCCGCAATCGCTGCGGAGGCGCGGCCGATCGGCAGGCCGTACTTGACCACGCGGTCCCCAGCCTGGTGAGCCTTGAGCGCAAATTTGTGCCCTTGGGGAATATCGTCGAAAAGACGATGAAGGGCGCCGTCCAGCACGATCTGCTCGCCCGCCTGCAAGGGACGCAATGCCACGGCCACCGTGTCTGCGGCATGCACCTGCATCGCATCGGACATATGGTCATTCCCCTCGCGTCACGACTCTGCCGGGGTCGCTTGAGCACAGGCATAGCGTTACGGTAACCGGTGTCAATCCCGCCGGGATTGCGTTGGGCGCAAACATGTGGCTAGGAAGTTATCAGCACTGACACCGGTGTAGCATCGCGAATGGGGGCAGGAACGCACGTGGGCAAGGCAAGGGACGGCAAGCCGACGATCAACGACGTCGCCCGGCTTGCCGGGGTGTCGAAAAAGACGGTGAGCCGCGTGATCAATCGATCGCCGCTGCTCAATGCGCAGACGCGCGAAAAGGTCGAAGCGGTCATCGCCGATCTTGGCTATGTGCCCAATCCGCAGGCGCGCGCGCTGGCGCTGCGCCGCAATTTCCTGATCGGGCTGATTCACGACAACCCCAATGCGCAGATGGTGCTGGGCGTGCAGGAAGGCATATTGGCGGCGATCCGCGATACCGAATTCGCGCTGGTCGTTCGCCCGGTCAACCGCCGCTCGCCCGACATGCTAGACGATGTGCGCACATTTCTGGAGCAGCAGCGTCTGTTCGGCGTCATGCTGCTGCCGCCGATTTCAGAGAATGACGCGCTCGCCGAGCTGTGCGACGAATTGGGCGTAACCTATGTGCGCATGGGATCGGTAAGGCTCGACGAGGACGTGCATATGGTCGCATCGAACGACCGCGAGGCGGTGGCCAAGGCTGTCGGTTATCTTGTCGGCCAGGGGCATCGCCGGATCGGCTGTGTTGCCGGGCCAGAGGGTTTCCGGTCTGCGGCGGAGCGCGCTCTGGGCTATCGCGATGCGCTCGAAAGCGCAGGCGTGGCCATCGACGAGGCGCTCATGGCCGAGGGCACTGACCCGGTCGAGACCGGGATCGCGGCGGGAGAGAAGCTGCTTGCCGCCTCGCCCCGCCCCAGTGCGATCTTCGCGAGCAACGACGAGATGGCCGCAGGCGTGCTGCACGCCGCGCGCAGCATCGGCATGTCGGTGCCCGAGGACCTGTCGATCATCGGTTTCGACGATACCGCGATCGCCGCGCATATCTGGCCGCCGCTGACCACGGTGCGCTGGCCGATCCAGGCGATGGCCAAGGCCGCAGCGATCAAGCTGATCGACCCGGTCGGCGCGCGCGAACAGCCCTCGCATTTCCTGTCCGACCTGATCGAGCGCGCTTCGGTCGCTCCTGCCTGACGCTCAACCCCGACCAACCGCCTTAGGGCTTGCGCAGATCAATGACACCGGTTACCAAACAAGCCAATGACACATCCGAACCAAGCCGGGAGCATGATCGCCCGGACAGGAGAGACACCATGAAAATCGCCCTGATCACCGAAAACAGCCAGGCCGCCAAGAACAGCATCATCCACGAGGCGCTGACCGATGTCGCGCTGCCGCTGGGCCATGAAGTGTTCAATTACGGCATGTACACCGCAGAGGATTCGGCCTCGCTGACCTATGTCATGAACGGGCTGCTCACCGGCATCCTGCTCAATTCGGGCGCGGCGGATTTCGTCGTCACCGGTTGCGGCACCGGCATGGGATCGATGCTCGCCTGCAACGCCATGCCGGGCGTGTTCTGCGGGCTGGTGATCGATCCGACCGACGCTTTCCTGTTCGGCCAGATCAACGACGGCAACGCGATCTCGATGCCCTATGCCAAGGGCTTTGGCTGGGCGGCGGAGCTCAATCTGCGCGATTGCTATGCCAAGCTGTTCGACGGTGAACGGGGCCTCGGCTATCCCAAGGAGCGCGCCGAAATCATGGCGAAGAACCGTGGCATCCTGAAGGAACTCAAGGCCGCGACCTGCCATGACATGCTGACCGTGCTGAAGACCGCCGATCAGGACCTGCTTAAGGCGGCAATCGCCGGCGAAAGGTTCACCGAGCTGTTCTATGCCAACGCCAAGGACGAGGCGATCGCCGACTATCTGCGCGGCCTTCCGGCCTGATCGACCCGGCCGACAGGGGAGCGGAACCCTGAGCCTTTTCGACCTTTCCGGCCGCGTCGCGGTGGTGACCGGGGCCAATACCGGCATCGGCCAGGGAATCGCGCTGGCGCTGGCCGAGGCAGGCGCGGACATCGCCGCTGTCGGCCGCACGCCGGCCGAGGAAACCGCTGCCAAGGTCCGCGCGCTCGGTCGCCGGTGCGAGCTCGTCTCGGCCGATCTCGGCACCATCGCCCCGGTCCAGGCCGTGGTCGATCAGGTGCTCGAGGCGCTGGGCGGGCTCGACATCCTGATCACCAATGCCGGCATCATCCGCCGCGCCGATGCGGTCGATTTCACCGAGGAGGATTGGGACGCGGTGGTCGACACCAATCTCAAGTCGGTGTTCTTCCTCCGCCAGGCCGCCGGGCGTCACATGCTCGCGCAGCGCGAGGCGACCGGGCGGCGCGGCAAGATCATCAACATCGCCTCGATGCTGAGCTTCCAGGGTGGGATCCGCGTGCCCAGCTCTACCGCGAGCAAGAGCGGGGTTGCAGGCCTCACCAAGCTGCTCGCGTGCGAATGGGCGGCCAAGGGGGTGAACGTCAACGCGATCGCACCGGGCTATATCGCCACCAACAACACTGCCGCCTTGCAGGCCGACGAAACGCGCAACCGGCAGATCATGGAGCGGATTCCCGAAGGTCGCTGGGGCGATCCGGCGGATATCGGCGGCGCGGCAGTGTTCCTCGCGAGCAGCGCAGCGGATTATGTGCAGGGCCATGTGCTTGCGGTCGATGGTGGATGGCTCGCGCGGTGACGGGGCCGATCGTCTGCTTCGGCGAAATGCTGCTGCGCCTGTCGCCGCCGGGCGCGCGCATGCTGGTGCAGGCACAGAAGCTCGACATGGCTGTCGGCGGGGCGGAGGCGAATGTCGCTGCCGGGCTTGCCTCGCTGGGGCATGAGACGCGGATGGTGACGCTGCTGCCGTCGAGCCCGCTGGGCGACAAGGCCAGGGCGGAACTGGCTGCGGCGGGCGTGGATACGCGCTTCATCGCGCGTGAGGCCGGGCGCATGGGCCTGTATTTCCTGGAGCCGGGCGCGGGTCTGCGGCCTTCGTCGATCACCTATGACCGCGCGGGTTCGGCCTTCGCGCTGGCCAGCCCAGAGGCGCTGGACCTCAAGGGCGCGCTCGAAGGTGCCGTCCTGCTCCACATGTCGGGCATCACGCCCGCGCTGGGTCCGGGCGGGGTGGCGCTGGCCGAGGCTGCTGTGGCTGCAGCGCAGGAGGCTGGCGTGCCGATCTGCTTCGACGGCAATTACCGCGCGCTGCTCTGGGACGCGTGGAACAGCGATCCACGCGCGATCCTGACCCGGCTGGTGGGAGCGGCGACGGTGCTGATCGGCAATCATCGCGACATTTCGCTGCTGCTCGGCAAGGCCTTCTCCGGCGATGGCGCGGAACGACGGCGCGAGGCAGTGGAAGCCGCCTTCGATGCCTTTCCGAATCTCGAGCTGGTCGCCTCGACCGCGCGCCACGTCGTCAGCAGCGATCATCACCGCATCGCCGCACGCGTCGATACCCGCGCATCCAAGCATCAGACCGCCGAAATCGACGTGACCGGGATCGTCGATCGCATCGGCACCGGCGATGCCTTTGCTGCGGGCGTGCTGCACCGCTATCTGCAGGGCGGCGATGCGCAGGCGATGGCCGAATGCGGGCTGGCGCTCGCCGCGCTCAAGCACAGCCTGCCAGGCGATTTCTGCCTGATCGGGCCCGCCGAGCTCGCAGTCTTCTCGGCACAAGGCAGCGATGTCCGGCGCTGAGCTGACGCGTCGCGCGCTGATCGGCAGCGGCGCGGCGCTGATCGCGGCCCCTGTCCTCGCCCGCTCCGCCGACCCCAAGGTCGGGCGCTATATTGGCTCTCGCGAGCATGGCGTGCTTGCCTTCAAGGGCATCCGCTATGGTCGTGCCGAACGCTTCGCGCTTCCGGTGGCAGAACCCTGGGCGGGCCCCGCAATTCGCGCGCAGCAATTCGCACCGATCGCCCCGCAGCGCGGCAATCCGGAACTGCCTCAGTCCGAAGATTGTCTGTTCCTCAACATCTGGACGCCCGACGCGAACCCGAAGGCAAGGCGCGCGGTCATGGTCTATTTCCACGGCGGCGCTTACAGCAACGGCACCGTCACCGATCCGCTGACCCATGGCCACCGGCTCGCGGCGCAAGGCGATGTCGTCGTGGTCACGGTCAACCAGCGGCTCAATGCGTTCGGCTATGCCTGGCTCAAGCCGTTCGGGCCGCGCTATGCCGATAGCGGCAATCTGGGCCAGATCGACCTGATCCTGGCGCTGCGCTGGGTGCGCGAGCATATTGCCGAGTTCGGCGGCGATCCGGCGCGGGTGATGGTGTTCGGCCAGTCCGGCGGAGGCGCCAAGATCGCGACATTGATGGCGATGCCCGCCGCGCGCGGACTGTTCCACAGCGCTGCGACGATGAGCGGACAGCAGGTCACGGCCAGCGGTCCGGGCAATGCCTGGAAGCGCACCCAGGCGCTGTTGGCGGCGATGAAGCTCGCGCCCGATGATGTCGAGGGGCTGCGTGCCGCGCCCGTCGGGGCCATTGTCGAGGCGCTCGCGGCGACCGATCCGGTGATTGGCGGGCCGGTCTATTTCGGGCCGGTGCTCGACATGACCAACCTGCCGCGCCACCCGTTCTGGCCCGATGCCGCGCCGCAATCGCTCGGCATCCCGATGATCCTGGGCAATACCCGCGACGAGACCCGCGCGTTCATCGATCCCCGGGGACCTAAGCTCGAGGGGCTCGACTGGAACAACATCGCGCCGCGCATCGCCGCCGAGGTGAAGATCGATCTCGACCCCACATGGGTGGTCGCCCGCTATCGCGCGCAGTTTCCGGACTGGAGCCCCGAGCGGCTGTTCTACGCCGCGACCACGGCGGGTCGGTCCTGGCCGGGCCAGGTGATCGAGGCGGACGAACGTGCCAAGGCTGGCGCGAAGGCGACCTGGGTCTATCAGCTCGACCGCCCCTCGCCGATCGACCCGTCGCGCGGCGCGGCACATACCGATGACATTCCTTATGTCTTCGGCACACTGGATGCGCCGGGCAGCTATAGCGGCACCGACGCGCGTGCGCAGACGACGCGCGATCTGATGATCAAGGCGTTCACGGGCCTCGCCAGGACCGGCAAGCCCGGACTGGAGCGCTGGTCGCCCTACACCCTGCCCGATCGCGCGACTTTGGTAATCGGCGACGGCGCGGTGGCGGTGGTCAACGATCCTCGCCGGTTCGAGCGGGAGCTGTGGGCGACGGGGCCGTACATTCAGCCGGGCAGCTGACCGGATCCTTGACCGGATAGGCGATGATCAGCGCGAGCGGCTTGTCGCCGCGCTGCCAGATGCCGACTATTGCGCCATCGTAGAGATAGGCGGTCATGCCGGGCCTGAGGGTCGCGCGCTGGCCGTCCGAGACCACCTCGCCCTCGCCGTCGAGCACGTAATAGACCTCGTCATGCGCGATAGGATGCTCGCCGATCGCCGCGCCGATATCGAGCGTGCGGCGGCGGAACTCCATGCGGCGCGGCTGCGGCACATGGTCGCTGATCCGCCACGCGGTACTCATGCCGATGCCCCCGTGCGGCGGCGGCTCGCGCCTGACCGTATCGAGCTCGTCGACGATCGCCATGGGGGGCGCAGCGGCGAGCAGCAGCGCGAGGAATGCGCTCATGGCTGCGTCGTCCGCATCTGCTGGTCGCGGGTCGACAGCGATTCCTGTGCGCCGCCCTTCTGCCCCGGATAGCGGCCCGATTTCGGCGTCATCGTCTCGAGATTCCAGTCGGCCTCATTGAATGGAGCAAAGCTTGCCACCGGCGCGGGATAGCCGCCAACCTCGCTCTCGTCGTCGATAATGTCTCCGCGCCCCTCGGCGACGAAGAACAGCACGCGGATGTCATCGGGCGCGCGGTCCCAGGGGCGCGCGCCGGCGGTCTGCAGCAGCGAAGTCTCGACCTCACCCGAGGGAAGCACCGCATAGGCATCGATCCGGGCAAGTGGTGCCTTGGCGGTAATGAGCTTCGCGCGCGTCTCGCCATAGCGGCCGAACTGGGGCAGCGAATTGCCATGACGGTCGACCGCGCGATTGTCCTTGCCGTAATAGGCCAGGTCCCCGTCCCCGCCCAGCATCAGGAAGGGCAGCCCCTCGTTGGTGTCGTTGCCGCCGCGCATGACATTGCCGATCGCGGTAATCTCGCCGGTTACATATTCATGCCCCGACCATTCGAGATTCATCAGGTTGTAGTGGACTGCGCGGTGGCCGGGATTGTAGATCAGGTTGTTGATCAGCGCCACCTGCGCTCCGCCCTTGACCAGCGGCGACCGCTCGACCTTGTGCGCCCAGACATTGCGGTAAAACATTATAGTCGTTGCATTATCATGGATCAGCGAGCCCTTGCTGTGCTCGCCCTTGGGGTGGCTCGAAACGGCCAGACCCTCAGCCGCCAGATTGTCGCGGAACACGATATGGTGGCTGGTGCCCGCACGCCATTGCTCGACCGTGCCTCCGGTAAAGCGCGGGCCCGAGGCCGACATGTTCTCGTCCACGCCCCAGAGGAAGCTGCAATGCTCGACAACGACATTGTGCGCGGCAACGGTGGAAAAGGCATCCGCCTCCCAGCCCGACATGCGCGCCTGACCATCCGCGCCGGTCATCACCCGGATGTGCGAGACGACGACGTCATGCGTGCGCAGATCGATGCCGCCCTTGATGATCGTGATGCCCGGCGATGGCGCGGTCTGGCCCGCAATGGTCAGATAGGGCTCGCTGATTTCCAGCGTGCTGCGCCCGAGGTCGATCACCCCGCCGACCTCGAAGACCACGGTGCGCGGCCCCTTGGCAGCCAGCGCTTCGGCGAGCGATCCGGGACCCGATTTGGCGAGCGTGGTGACGCGAATGATTCGCCCTCCTGCCCCGCCTCTGGTCGGATCGCCCGGATGCGGCTCGGCGGCGGCATGGCTCAGGCTGGCGAGGGCGAAAGCCCCGATTATCGCGGCTTTCTGCAAGGTCTTGCGCATGATTTCTCTCCCGTTGCCATGGTTATTGACAGAGCCATGCCAAGAGGGCAATACATAATGACACCGGTTACCTTGGACGGCCAGTCTCGCTGACAGGCTTCATGGATCATCGGGAAGAACAGCGATGTCCGCTTCGGCGAAGCATCGAAAGTCGGGAGTCAGGGTGTCAGGGCGTATCGGATGCATGTCGCATCTTCTCCTTTGACACCGGTAGCAATTGCCTGAAATAAGGCAATCAGGAGGGGACAGATATGCGCCATCAGCATTCGCACCGGGCGACCGGCCATTCCATTTTCAAGGCAGCGCTGCTGGCCGGATGCGCATTGGCCGCGACCGGCACCGCCCAGGCACAGGTCGCCGAGGGCGAGCAGCCGACCACCGTCGAGGACGAGGCACCGGCAGCTGACGAGATCGTCGTCACTGGCTTCCGCCAGTCGCTCGAAGCCGCGATCAACCTCAAGCGTACTTCGGTCGGCGCGATTGACGCGATCGTGGCCGAGGACATCGCCAAGTTCCCCGATCAGAACCTCGCGGAATCGCTCCAGCGCATTCCCGGCATCTCGATCACGCGTGACGCAGGCGAAGGCCGCGCGATTACCGTGCGCGGTCTGTCGAGCCAGTTCACCCGCGTCCGCGTTAACGGCCTCGAGACCGTCGCGACCTCGACCGACGGCGCTTCGGCCAACCGCGACCGTGCCTTCGATTTCAACGTGTTCGCCTCCGAACTGTTCAGCTCGATCGTCGTCCACAAGACCGCCGAAGCGAGCCTCGATGAAGGCTCGCTCGGCGCTGTGGTCGATCTCAACACCGGCAATCCGCTGGCGGCCAAGGCAGGCTTTACTGCAGTCGGATCTGCCGTGGTCAGCTATAACGACCTGTCCGAATATGCAGGTCCCCGCCTTGCAGGGCTGCTCAGCTGGCGCAACGATGCCGGCACGTTCGGTGTGTCGCTTTCGGCGGCCTATCAGAAGACACAGGTGCTCGAGCTCGGCAACAACACCGTTCGCTGGGCGCAGGCCCGGTTCGACTCGGTCAACGGATCGCCCTGCTGGACGCAGAGTGCCACCAACCTGGCCGGTCGTCCGAATTCCGGCGGCACCTATACCCCTGGCCGCAATGCCGCGTGCGACCAGGCGGCGCTCGCCTTCCACCCGCGCATCCCGCGCTATGGCGAAGTGAAGCACGACCGCGAGCGTCTGGGCATCACCGGATCGATCCAGTTCGCCCCGACCGACATGACCAAGTTCTCGATCGACGGACTGTATTCACGCTTCAACAGCGACCGGCGCGAGCGCTGGGGCGAGGTTCTGCTCCGTTCCAACGAGCGCTCGATCGATGTCGTGAACCCGGTCTATGACGCCAACAACAACATGATCTCGGCAACGCTCAACGATGCCTGGGTCCGCACCGAACATTATCTTCGCCAGAGCACCACCGAATTCTACCAGGTCGGCGGCACCTGGGATCAGGACCTGTCGGACAGCTTCCGCTTCACGCTGCTCGGCGGCATCTCCAAGTCGACCGCCGACATCCCGGTGGAAACGACGGTCGTGTTCGATGACCGCGACGCGCAGGGCTATAGCTACGACTATACCGACATGAAGCGCCCGAAGCTGACCTTCGGCACCAGCGTCACCGATCCGGCGGTGTTCCAGCTCGCCGAAATCCGCGACCGTCCCTCGGAGATCGTCAACCAGTTCAAGACCATCCAGCTTCGCACCGAGTGGGACGTGACGGACGGCTTCACGGTGAAAGCGGGCGCAATGTGGCGCCGGTTCGAGTTCGATACCGTGGCGTTCACCCGCGACACGGCGGTGTGCGGCAATGGCGGGCTGGACCGCGTGCTGGGCACGATTACCTGTTCGGCCTCGAGCGTGTTCGGTCCAACCGCAGTTTACGGCTTCCCCGTCACCACGCAGCTTTCCGAACTGTTCCAGCTGGGCAAGGCCGGTCAGCCTTCGGGCAACACCAATTCCTGGCTGGTGCCGAATCTTGACGCCACGACCGAGTTCACCAAGCTCTACAGCCGCCCGCTGGCACTGGACGCGGGCAACAATCGCGGCGTGCAAGAAACCACCAAGGGCGGCTATCTTCAGTTCGACGCCAAGGGCGACCTGTTCGGCCTCGAATATGCGCTCAATGCCGGCATCCGCTATGTGAAGACCGAACAGTCCTCCTACGGCCTGGTCGGCGGCGTCGAAGCGACGATCGAACGCAGCTATGACGATTGGCTGCCCTCGGCGAACCTTGCGATCTTTCCGGCGCAGAATCTGATTGTGCGTGCGGCGGCGGCAGAGGTCATCACGCGTCCGACGCTGGGCTCGCTGACCCCCGGTGGCTCGGCAGACGGCTTCAACTTCCGCGTCAACAGCGGCAACCCGTTCCTGCAACCGTTCCGCGCCACCAATTACGACCTTGCGATCGAATGGTATTTCGCGCCGCAGGCGCTGCTCTCGATCGCCGGGTTCATCAAGAATGTCGACAGCTTCACCCAGACGGCGGCGATCACCGAGGCGACCTTCGCGCAGACAGGGCTGCCGGTCTCGGTGCTCAACCCCTCCTCGCCCGCCGCGCTCAACCCGGCGCTGCTCACGCAGCCGATCTGGACGCTGACCACCCCGGTCAACGGCACCGGTGCGAAGCTGAAGGGCGTGGAAATCGCCGCGCAGATCCCGTTCAGTGCCTTTACCGACGGTTTCCTCGGCAATTTCGGGATTTTGGCCAACGCGACCTTCATCGACAGCAATGCCGATTTCATCGTGCAGGGTCCCGCCACCACACCGGGTGGCGCGCTGGTCAACGTGACGCGCCGCGCGGCGCTCGCCAACGTCTCGAAGCGGTCGTACAACGGCACCTTCTATTATGACGACGGCAAGTTCTCGGCGCGCGTGATGGGCACCTATCGCAGCCGCTGGCACGAAGGCGCAAGCGGCACCGGCAACATTCTCGAAGGCTATGGCAGCCAGTTCAACCTCGATGCCTCGATCCGGTACAAGTTCACCGATTGGCTCGAAGTCTCGCTGGAAGGCAACAACCTGACCGACACATATCGCTATCGCTTCACCGATTTCGATGCGAACCGGAATTACGAGCATAACCATTTCGGCCGCACCTTCTTCCTGGGCGCGCGCTTCAAATACTGATCCAACCGGGGCAGCGGTTCGCCGCTGCCCGCATTACCGACGCAAAGGAGCCGCCATGCCGATCGATCGCCGATCCCTCATGGCGGCTCCGCTTGCGTTGGGGCTTGCCGGTCTGGCGAAGGCGCAGACGCCGGTGCCCGAGGTTCCGGGAGGCACCCTGCCCCCCGGCCTGCCCCAACCGTCCGAGACCATCGACCTGTGGCCTGGGGGCGCGCCGGGCACCCCCGCCAGGCCGCTCGTCGAAACCGTCCAGGAGCGCTCGACCGACCGGCTGGTCACCGACCGCGCGGTATTCGGCATTTCCAGACCCCGCATGGCCGTGTTCCGGCCCGACCGGCCCAATGGTGCTGCGGTACTCATCACGCCGGGCGGAGGCTATCGCTGGGTGGTGGTCGACAAGGAAGGCTATGAAATGGGCCGCTGGCTGGCGGCACGCGGCTTCACCGCCTTCGTGCTGTTCTACCGGCTGCCCGGCGAAGGCTGGGCGGCGGGGCCAGATGTCGCGCTCGCCGATGCGCAGCGCGCGATGCGGCTCATCCGCCACCGAGCCCGCGATTTCGCAATCGATCCGGAACGGGTCTCGGCCATGGGCTTTTCCGCCGGCGGGCATCTGTGCGCGGACCTCTCCACGCGTTTCGATACGAAGCTTTACGATGCCGTCGATGCCGCCGACCAGCTCTCAGCCAAACCGCATAGCGCCGCGCCGATCTATCCGGTCATCTCGATGACACCGCCCGATGCGCATCCCGGCTCGCGCGATCTGCTGCTCGGCAAGGCACCGACTGCCGCGCTCGAAGCCGCGCATTCGCCGCATCGCAACGTGCCCGCCAACGCTCCCCCCTTCTTCCTGCTGCATGCCGAGGACGACGAGGTGGTGCCCGTAAACAATGCGCTGCTGCTGCGCGCCGCGCTCAAGGACAAGGGCGTGCGCGTCGAGACGCATCTATTCGAACATGGCGGGCACGGCTTCGGCCTGCGCAAGGCGATCGGCAAGCCGGTCGAGGTCTGGCCCGAATTGTGGCGTGCCTGGGCGCGGACGACGGGGCTCGCGCTGTGACCTGGCACCCACCGACTCTCACCCGCCGCAGCGTGATCGCCTCGGCAGGGCTCACCAGCTTGGGGCTTGCAACATCTCTGCCCGCAAGCCCCTCCCCGGCGCCCCAGTCTCCCAGGGACATGGCCTCCCCAAGCTGGCGCCGGGGTCTGGACAACCAGCGGATCGCCGATCTGGGCGATGGCCGCTTCCTCAACCCGGTGCTGTCGGGCGACCGGCCTGATCCTGCGATCCTCAAGGACGGCGAGGATTACTATCTCACCTTTTCCAGCTTCGAATCCTATCCCGGCCTGCTGATCTGGCATTCGCGCGATCTGGTGAACTGGCAGCCCCGCAAGCCGGCGCTGACCCGCAATATCGGATCGGTCTGGGCGGTCAGCCTGGAAAAGCACAAAGGCCGCTATTTTCTCTACATCCCCGTCAAGGCGAGCCCGCAGAACGACATCTACGTGATCTGTGCCGACCATATCGACGGACCCTGGTCCGATCCCGTGTCGCTGGGGCTGCACAAGCATATCGACCCCTGCCATGCGGTGGGAGAGGATGGCTCGCGCTGGCTGTTCCTCTCGGGCGGCGACCGGGTGCGACTGTCGGACGATGGCCTGCGCGTGACCGGCGAGGTCGAGCATGTCTACGATCCCTGGCGCTATCCGGACGAGTGGGACGTCGAGGGCTTCTCGCCGGAAGGCCCCAAGATCCACCGCATCGGCAAGTGGTTCTACATGATTACCGCCGTCGGGGGCACGGCTGGACCGCCCACGGGCCATATGGTCATCGCCGCCCGCTCGCGATCGATCCATGGCCCGTGGGAACAGCATCCCGGCAACCCGCTGGTGCGCACGACCGATATCCGCGAAGCATGGTGGTCGCGCGGCCATGCCAGCTTGGTCCAGGCACCGGACAAGAGCTGGTGGAGCCTCTATCACGGTTTCGAGAACGGCTATTGGACGCTGGGTCGCCAGTGCCTGCTCGATCCGGTCGAATTCACCTCCGACGGCTGGTTCCGCATGACCGGCGGCGATCTCTCCACGCCACTGCCGAAGCCGAAGGGCGGCGTGGCGCTGCCACACGGCATGGTGCTGTCGGACAATTTCAGCACGCTCGCGCTCGGCACCAAATGGTCGTTCTTCCGCCCCGACCCGGACGAGAGCAGCCGCGCCCGCGTCGCGGACAACACCCTGTTTCTCAGGGGCAAGGGCCTCGCCCCCTCGACCGGATTGCCGCTGCTGGTGATCGCGGGCGACACATCCTACCAGTTCGAATGCGATATCGAACTCGCACCCGGCGGCACGGCGGGGCTGGTGCTGTTCTATGACGACAAGCTCTATGCGGGATTAGGCTTCGATGCCGAGCGCTTCGTGACGCATCAATACGGCATCGAGCGCGGGCGTCCCGCCAACCCGCACGGCCGACGCATGCGCATCCGGGTGACCAATCGGAAGCATATCGTGAGCTTCCACACCTCCGGCGATGGCGGCAAGACCTGGCTGAAATTCGACCGCGGCATGGAAGTCTCGGGCTATCACCACAATGTCCGCGGCGGCTTCCTGATGCTGCGCCCCGGCCTTTATGCCGCAGGCCCCGGCGAAGCGAAATTCCGCGACTTCCGCTACACCGCGCTGGCGGATTGAGCCTCAGGGCAAGGCGACCGTCTGCACCTCGTCGCCGCCGAAACGCAGCGTCCGCGCGAAGGTACCGCGCTTGACCTCGACCTGGTTGACCTGGCGCGGATAGATGTCGCGCAATATGGTGGTCTGGATCGCCACCGCCTTGGGGCGGCCCTTTACCGTGCCCGCATAGTTCATCCGCACCTCGCGCACGCCGATATCGACCGACGACACCGCCAGCGGCACCTCCGCCCCATCGGCGCGCAGCGTGAAATGCGCGAGCAGATAGGTCTTCAGCTCCGCAATGGCATCGGGATCGTCGAGGCTGGTCTGGGCATTCGGGGCGATCTCGGCGAGCGCCGGTTCGAGATCATGAGCTTCAAAGCGGTGCGAGACCGTAACCCTGCCATCGGGTTCGAGCGTCACGACACTCATCGCATCATGCCCCCGATGCGCGCCGGCCTGCGGAGCGAGCGTCAGGCTCGCAACCGCCGCCACGATCGCCGAGAAACGCCGCATCATTTCGGCGCGCCATAGGTGCGAAGCGAGTCGGGCTGCACCTTCACGTCCGAATCCTTCATGCGGTTCTTGGTTTCCTCGGGCGTCTCGATGCCCAGAGTCTTGGGATCGATCTGGCCGGTATAGACATTGTTCGACCGGTCGGCATCGGCGGTTTCCCACAGCGGATCGACCTCGGCGCGGGTCAGCGTCTTGGGGGTGACGAACTGCCAGGTCACCGCCTTCTGGTTGTAGCGCCAGACCTCGGCAGGAATGCGCGCGGTCTCGCTCGAACCGTCTGAGAAATCCATCTTCAGGATCACCGGCATGACGAGGCCACCGCGATTGGAGAAGCTGAAGCGATAGAAATTGTCGGTCACCTGCCGCGCCGCCTTTTCCTCTGCCGTCAGATCGGCAAAGGCCTCCGCCGCCTTGCGCTTCTCGGCGGCGGTGGCGTCGAGCGGATCGATGCTGTCATAGAAATCGCGCGTCGAAGGATCGCGCTCGACCACGGTCCGCTGCCCGGCATTGCGCGCGGCGGTCAGCGATCCCGGCTCGGCATCGCGGCGCTTCTTGCGCTCGGCGGCAGCAGCGGTCGCATCGGCGGGCTCGAGCGTCGCGCGCACCACCTTGTCGAGCGCGATATCGACATGGTCGGTCGAATAGAACCAGCCGCGCCAGAACCAGTCGAGATCGACGCCCGAGCTTTCCTCCATCGTGCGGAAGAAGTCGTACGGCGTGGGATGCTTGAACCGCCAGCGTTCGGCATATTCGCGGAAGGCACGGTCGAACAGCTCGCGGCCCAGGATCGTCTCGCGCAGGATCGTCAGCGCGGTGGCGGGCTTGCCATAGCCGTTGGCACCGAACTGCAGCACCGAGTCAGACTGGGTCATCAGCGGCATCTGGTTGGTCGACAGCATGTATTCGGCGATATCCTTGGGCTCGCCGCGCCGCGCCGGATAGTCCTTGTCCCACAGCCGTTCGGCCTGGAATTGGAGGAAGGTGTTCAGCCCCTCGTCCATCCAGGTCCATTGCCGCTCGTCCGAATTGACGATCATCGGGAACCAGTTGTGGCCGATCTCGTGGATCACCACACCGATCAGCCCGTATTTGGCGCGCTCGGTATAGGTGAGGTTGCCGGTCTTCTTGTCCTTCACCGGGCGCGGCCCGTTGAAGGTAATCATCGGATATTCCATCCCGCCGACCGGCCCGTTGACCGACTGTGCCACCGGATAGGGATAGGGGAAGGCGAACTTGCCATAGACGTCGATCGTGTGCGCGATCGCCTTGGTCGAATAGGCATC
>CAXRCQ010000415.1:0-6001 GCA_964228845.1 Blastomonas sp. | reverse complement strand
CCTTGAGATTGCTCGACAATCCAGCTTCCCAGTTCGGAACGGGCAGGTCGAGCGAGGTCGAATCCTTGGGGTCGAAGCCGCTCATCGCCTCGAGCATGATCGCGCAATCGCGCACGTCGCGCGCCATCGGGCCCGCCTGGTCGAGGCTGGACGCGAACGCCACCACGCCCCAGCGCGAGCAGCGGCCATAGGTCGGCTTGATGCCGCTGATGCCGGTGAACGCGGCGGGCTGGCGGATCGAGCCACCGGTATCGGAGCCGGTCGCCGCCGGGCACAGCCGCGCCGCGATCGCCGCCGAGCTTCCGCCCGAGGAGCCTCCGGGGGCGAGCGGCGCATTTCCGCCATCGTTGCGCCGCCAGGGCGAGATGACATTGCCGAATGCGCTGGTCTCGTTCGACGACCCCATCGCGAACTGGTCCATGTTGAGCTTGCCCAGCATGCCGCAACCCGCGTCCCACAGCTTCTGGCTGACGGTCGATTCATAGGTCGGCTTGAAGCCGTTGAGGATCTCGCTCGCCGCGCGCGCCTCGACGCCGACGGTGCAGAACAGGTCCTTCATGCCGATCGGCACCCCGGCCATGATCGGCAGTTCCTCGCCCGCCGCGCGCTTCGCGTCGATCGCGTCGGCGGCCGCCAGCGCATGCTCGGGCGTGTCGATCAGAAAGGCGTTGAGCGCCTTGGCCTCGGCGACATTGGCGTTGAAGGCAGTCGCGACTTCGCGCGCGCTGAAGGTACCGGCGCGCACGCCGTTGCGGATATCGGCAACGCCGAGATCGGTAAGGTCGGTCATGGTTATTCGATCACCTTCGGGACGCCGAAAAAGCCGTGTTCGGCAGCGGGCGCATTGGCCAGCACATGATCGCGGATATTGCCGTCGGTGACGACATCCTCGCGCAGGCGCAGCGTGTTGGGAATGACCGCGGTCATCGGCTCGACGCCGGTCACGTCGACCTCACCCAATTGCTCGACCCAGCCCAATATGCCGTTGAATTCGGGCACCATGGCCTCAACCTCGGCATCGGTGACGGCGATCCGCGCCAGACTGGCGATCTTCTTGACGGTTTTGCTATCTACAGACATGGCTCAAGCGGCTAGCACCGGCCCGCGCAGCCATCAAGCGGGCAAATGCTGCGTTTGCGCAATAGATCGGGCGGAAACAGTTTGCTGGCGATAACCGTAATCGGTTTCTATATGCGCCCCGTCATGCGTGCGATCCGCAGCGCGCATGCCCCATAGCCGGAGACCAACTTGGCTCGCAAGTTCCTGTACCTGATTGCCACGATCATCTTCCTGATTGTCGCAGCTTTCGCGGCCTACCGCCTGTTTCCCCAGCAGATTTTCGCCGCAGCCTTTGTGCCGTCGGCTGAGTTCGTGAAACCGGAAGAGGTCGAGACCAGCGCCTATGCGGACCCGAAGATGTGGTTCTCGCGGCCCGGAATAACGGGAAGCGACAATCCATCGCTCTGGACGCCCGAAGGCTATCAGGTCTCCGACAAGCCCAGGGTGGCGGTATTCTATGTCCACCCGACCTCTTACATGAAGCGCGCGCTCTGGAACGCGCCGCTGAACGACAAGGAATCGCAGGACCGCGCGCGCATCTTCCTGCGCAGCCAGGCGAGCGTGTTCAACGGTATTGGCGAGATATGGGCGCCGCGCTATCGCCAGGCCGCGATCGGCGCGTTCCTGACCACCCAGCCCGAGGCGCAGATGGCGTTCGACGCCGCCTATTCGGACGTGCTCGCGGCGTTTGACGAGTTCATCGCCGAAATCCCCAAGGACATGCCGATCATCATCGCCGGGCACAGCCAGGGCGGGCTGCACCTGACCACGCTGATGCGCCAGCGCGTCGTCACCCGTCCGCTCGCCGATCGCATCGTTGCGGCCTATGTCATCGGCTGGCCGGTATCGCTGACCACCGATCTGCTGGCGCTCGGCCTGCCGCCCTGCACCGATCCCGATCAGGCAGGCTGCATGATCGGCTTCCAGAGCTTCGGCGAGCCGGCCGAACCGCAGTTGCTGCTCGACGCCTATGCCGCCAGTGTCGGCTTCGACGCCGAGCTGCGCGGCCAGAGCCCGATGCTGTGCGTCAACCCGATCAGCGGCGTGCTGGGCGACGAGGCCCTGGCGGACCGGAATCTCGGCACGCTGGTGCCCAACGAGGAGCTGACCGACGGCACGATCACCCCCGGTCTTGTCGGCGCAAGGTGCGACGATCGCGGGCTGCTGCTGCTCGGCGGCGAACCCCAGCTCGGCCCCTATGTGCTGCCGGGCAACAACTATCACGTCTATGACTATCCGCTGTTCTGGGCGAACCTGCGCGCCGATGCGGAACGGAGGGTAGCCGCATTTCTGGCCAGGTGATCACCACGCACGTCACCGAATTCCGCGCCGCCTTGCCCGCTGGCGGGCGGCTGATCGGGCTCGATGTCGGCACCAAGACGATCGGCACCGCGTTCTGCGACGCCGGGTGGAGCTTCGCCACGGCGGCCAAGACGATCAAGCGCACCAAATTCGGTGCGGACAAGGCGGCGATCGAGCAACTGGTGCGCGATCAGCAGATTCGCGGCCTCGTCATAGGCTTGCCGCTCAACATGGACGGGACGGACAGCCCTCGCACGCAGAGCACGCGCGCCTTTGCCCGCAACATTGCGGTGCTGGGTCTGCCGGTGCTGCTATGGGACGAGCGCTGGTCGACACAGGCCGTCGAGCGCGCGATGATCGATGCAGACATGAGCCGCGCCAAGCGCGCCGAACGCGTGGACAGCGCGGCGGCAGCCTTCATCCTGCAGGGGGCGATAGACGCGCTGGCCAGCTAAGCGCCGCCGCGCGCCTACCCGAGAAAATCAGCGGAAATTATCGGCATAGGCCTGAATCTTCAGGCGACGCGGAGGTGTCTGCTCGATACGCGCAGCAATGCCGTACTTGTCGGCATAGGCCCGGGCGGCCTCGAGATCGGGGAATTTCAGTACGACCTGCTGCTGCGTGTCGCCCGAGCCCGCCCATCCGGTCAGAGGGTCGGGCTTCTTGGCTTCCGCGGGTTCGAATTCGAGCACCCACAGATCGGTAAGCGCGCGGCCCGACTGCATGGCATTCTTGGGGCGCTGATAGATTCGTGCGGCCATTGAGGTGTTCCGTCCCGGGAAGAAGTGTACCCCGCGCCTTTGCTACAGCCGGGCCGTTGTGGTCAAGCCTGGTATGGGCCAAATGTACACTGAAGCGAGCAGCATATCGTGCTCCCCCGATCGTGCAGAACGGGAAGACGTGCGTTCTAACCCCGTTCTCCGTTGCGCCAGCGCCATTCGCCATCGGACCGGGTGAAAGCAATCCATAGCAGCAGCGGTGTTGCTACAGCCATGATTGCAACCGAGGCGAGCGGAACAAGAAAAATGGCAGCCGAAACCACGATCGCCAGATAGGCAAGCACGACCGCCCAACCCTGCCAGGCTATCGGACGGCTTACACCATAACCGAATGATTTGACAGCAAACCAGGGATCATTGCGATCTTGCTTCATAGTTCAGACTCCCAGCCACCGACAGGACTTGATGATTTCTGCATCGACCGAATAACGATACTATAGAAATCCTTCTTATGGAAGATCGGTTTCAGATTCCCTGCCGCTTCTTCGTCGCCAGGCTCGCCACGGCCTCCCAGGGCGCATCGGGCCAGTGATGCCGCTGATAGCGGCCGCGCATGTCCTTGGCGACATCGCGCCAGCTGCCACGCCAGAAGCCGGGCAGATCGCGCGTTGTCTGGATCGGACGATTGGCGGGAGAGGTCAGCGACAGGACAAGCGGGATGCGATTCCGTCCGACGGTGGGATGCTCGTCGAGTCCGTACAGCGCCTGCACCCGCAATTCGACCGTCGGCCCAGCGGTGGCGGCATAATCAATGGCATGGCGCGTACCTGCGGGGCTGATGAAATCGGCGGGTGCGATGCGCTCGATCGCCTGCATCGCATCCCATCCCGCCAGACCCTGCAAGGCGTTATGCAGATCGCCCGGGCCGATGCTGCCGAGCGCGCGTTGGCCCGCGATCAGCGGCGCGAGCCAGTCTTCCATCGTTTCGAGCAGATGCGTGTCATCCAGAGCCTCGATCCCGGCAAAACTCGCCCGCTGACGCAGCGCCAGCGCCTTGTCGCCCCAGTCGAGCAGCGTCAGGCCGTGATCGCGAACCCCCCGAAGCAAAGCGGCCAGCACGGTATCGGCATCGGGCGCGGGGTCGGGCGCGCTCGCCAGCCGGATTGCGCCGAGCCGCCGTTCGAGCCGCGCCTCGACGCGACGGCTGTCGACCACGAAATCGCAGCGACTGACCCGTTCGATCCGGTGCCCCAGATGCGCCTCGACGTCCGTCGGATCGAGCGCAAAGGCGCTGAGGATACGCGCATCCGCCGCCTTGCCCTGCACCTCGCCGATCGCGAGCCACTGCGCAGTGATCAATGGCGAGGCTGGATCGAGCCGGAAACTACGCCCGCCCGCGCTCGCCCAGGTTTCGCCCGATTCGTCGCGGCGCTTCGCCATGCGGTCGGGATAGGCGAAAGCGAGCAGCACCGCAGGCGGAAGATCGCGCGGCGCGGTGGCACGCACCTGGCGTTCGGCCAGCTTGGCCCAACGTTCTGCGAGCTTGCGCGATTTGGATGCGCGCTCGCCGCGGTCGCTGCGCCACCGGGACAGGCGCGTATCGAGATCATCGCCCTGCCCTCCCAGTCCGCGTTCCTGCAGCAGCAGCGCGATTTCCGCCGCATGCATCGCGCACCCGGCCTCCGCGCCCTTCAGCAGCATGGCCGCCAGATGCGGCGGCAATGGCAGCGCGGCGATCAAGCGACCCAGACGCGTGATCGCTCCGCCTGAATCGACTGCACCCAAGGCGATCAGCCGCTTGCGCGCCTCGGCCAGCAGCGGTGCGGGCGGCTTGTCGAGCCAGTTGAGCCGTGCCGGGTCGCTCTCGCCCCATGCGGCGCATTGCAGCACCAGCGGCGCAAGGTCGCTGTCGAGAATCTCGGGCGGATCGAAGGGCGGCAGGCCGCCGGTCGCCGCTTCCTCCCACAAGCGATAGGCAACGCCCGGCCCCTGGCGTGCGGCGCGGCCCGCGCGCTGGGTGGCGGCGGCCTGGCTCGCACGCTCGGTTACCAGCCGGGTGGTGGCGGCGAGCGGATCGTAGCGCGCGCGCCGGGCGAGGCCGCTGTCAACGACGATGCGCACGCCATCGATGGTGAGGCTGGTCTCGGCGATGCTGGTGGCCAGGATGACCTTGCGCCGTCCTTCGGTGTCACGGCGGATCGCGGCGCGCTGCTCCACCGGGGTCAGCGTGCCGTGCAGCGGGAGCACGGCGATCTGCGGTCCCAGAGCTTCGAGCCGCTCGGCCGTGCGGGAAATTTCCGCGACGCCGGGCAGGAACGCCAGCACATCGCCTTCGGGTTCATCGCGCAAGGCGGTACGGATCGCCTGCGCCATACCGTCCTCGATCCGCTGTTCGCCGCGCCGCCCCAGATAGCGCAGGTCGAGCGGATGCGAGCGTCCCTCGCTCTCGATCACCGGCGCACCCTGCATCAGCGCGGCAAAGCGTGCACCGTCGACCGTTGCCGACATGGCGAGCAGCCGCAGATCGGACCGGAACGCGCCCTGCGCCTCTAGCGCCAGCGCGAGGCCGAAATCGCTGTCCAGGCTGCGCTCATGCACCTCGTCGAACAGCACGGCGGACACGCCGGCAAGCTCGGGATCAGCCTGGATACGATTGACGAATATGCCCTCGGTCAGCACCAGCACGCGCGTGGCGGCGCTCGTTTTGCTGTCCATGCGGGTCGAATAGCCGATGGTCTGCCCCACCGGCTCCCCCGCAAGCTCCGCCATGCGTTCGGCAGCAGCGCGGGCGGCAAGACGCCGGGGGGAGAGCAGAAGCACCTGCCCGCTGCACCAGGGCTGGTCGAGCAGCGCGGGGGCGACCGTCGTGGTCTTGCCTGCACCGTGGGGCGCGACGAGCACGGCATTGGGACCGACGGCGA
>CAXRCQ010000414.1:0-6590 GCA_964228845.1 Blastomonas sp. | reverse complement strand
AAACTGATCGACTAAACCTTCCCCCTTCGACGGTGGCCGGCGGCGGCGGATCGAAAGATCCGCCGCCGTTTTTTGTGCGTGATCGCGAGATCTGCAGAGGTTCATCCGAAACGGATCGAATAAGTCCAGTGGGATACGCTGGTCGGCGAACCCACAATTGACTTGTTGGAAAATGTTGCTGATATGTTCTTGCCGTTTTTCCTCACAGGAGCGGCAAGATGCGGGATTCGGCGCATGGGCAGAAAAGCGGTTTTGCACTCTGGATGCGGACAGGCCGCTGGCCCCATCCTGATGCCCGCGCGGCGATCGAGCGCAAGTTCAATCCTTGGCACGACCCCGACGACGGGCGCTTTACCTTTGCGGGCCGAGGGCGGCATTATGGATCGGGTGATGGAGGTTCCTCGACTGCGAGGGCACCGCGCAAGTACGGCACGTTCAATCCCGGCGGTAGGTCATTCGGCGGCGCGGGTGCCAGTGGCTCATTCGGAAAGCCTTTACCGACCAAGCCAGAACCAACGGCCAAACCAAAGTCCAATTCGCGTCGGGACCGCAACTTTCCGGGCTGGTTGCCTGCCACGCCAGCCCCTTGGCCGAAGCCTCGAGGCAGGCCGGTACCCGTTCGGCCTGCTGCTCCCCCGCCATGGCGGCGTGTCGAGCGGAATGGATATTTTTATCACTTGGACGACAAGGGCGATCCGCACGAAATCAATGTGCCGAAGCTGGGCAGCGGAACCCAAACGCCGCGCTCACGATCGGCCCAGCGAAACGCGGGTAAGCCTGACCGGCTCCCAACCGATGACGGCGGCCATTTCATCGCTCATCGGTTCAACGGTCCCAATGATGCCTTCAACCATTTTGCGCAGGACAGGTCGTCTAACCGTGGCCGTTACCGCGTGGTCGAGCAGATATGGGCCGACGCTCAAGCCGAAGGCAAGGATGTGTCGTTCAAAATGAAGATCGACTATCCAAAAGGATCAAGACGGCCTGACTTCGTCCATATCTGGTATAGCACTGGAGGGCCGACCATTTATGAAAAGATCGATAATCGTCCCGGCCACTCACCAGCCAAGCTTAAAGCAAGGAGGAAAAAATGAGCGACTGGATGACCGAAATGGCTGACATCATTCATGACGTCGCTTGCAATCTTGTCCGCAAACATGGAGCCGACAATCGAGGAATCCTCGTTTTAGCTGACCTTGACGGCGGCGTCCGTTATTCAGTTTATTTGGGTAGGCAAAGATTTGTGGAGTATATCTTCGTTACAGAAGACGAGTTCAAAAATGTCGATCTGCTGAATGATCTCAGGTTCGTGCCACCACCTGAGAAGGTGCCGCTCGGAATAGAAATATTTATCAAAGACGGCGGAGCATCTTCAAAGATCGTGTATCCGCAGGATGTGCCCGAAGATCAGCTGCCTTATGATGACAGAGAGTCATTCGTCATTTCCTATTTCGGGGATTTTCCGATCAGATATCCGCCCATGCCCAGCGACGCGCAGAAACTTCCTCGCACGGGATGGCGCACAAAGATGCGCTGAGCGACGGGCAGAGCCTTGCCTGGTGTACGACAGGGGGAAACAATGTGGAATGTGGGGCCCAGGCGATGGAAAGGCGAGCTGATTGCTGATCTTGCCTCGACCGTTCGAGCGGAAACCAGTTTCAGTCCGCTGGGCACGCTGTTGATCGCCTTGGTGGAAAGTCGGTATATCAGCCTCGGGCGTTTCCTCGATCGTGGCAGCTATATCGCCTTCGCGCAGCCCGACTATGAAAAGTACCGCGACGCGCTGCTGGAGCTCTGGGCCATGGAGCCGCTCAGCAGCCGCTGGGACGAAATGCACTATCTTGTCCGTGGGGGCGACACGCGGATCACCTATCTCTATCCCGAAGACATCGAGACCGATATTCCCGAGCTCGACCGCTGGCGCGGCGCGGCTCAGGCCGCGTTCGGCGCGAAAAGGATCGTCTTCCCGCACGGTCGCGGCAGCACCGAAATCAGATAGCGCTGCCCAAGCCCATCACCCGCTGTTCCGCAGCGCCGTCGCGATCGCGTTGATTGACAGCTGGATGCCTTCGGAAATCCGCTCGTCGGCCTCGCCCGCGCGGTGGCGCTTGATGAGTTCGATCTGCAACAGGTTCAAGGGCTCGATATAGGGCAGGCGCAGCCGGATCGAGGTGTCGAGCGCGGGGTTGTGCGCCAGCAGCCGCGACTGGCCGGTGATGCTCAGCAGATTGTCATGCGCCGCCTGCCAGCCCGAGCGGATCTGCCCGAACACATTCTCGCGCAGCGCCTCATCGGGCACCAGCCCGGCATAATGACGCGCGATGGTCATGTCTGACTTGGCCAGCACCATCTCCATATTGCCGAGCAGCGCCTGGAAAAAAGGCCAGCCCTGCGCCATGTCGGCAAGCAGCGCCTTGTCGGCAAAGCCGCCCAGTGCCTGGCCCACGCCATACCAGCCCGGCAGCATGATGCGCGCCTGCGCCCAGCTGAACACCCAGGGAATGGCGCGCAGATCCTCGATCCGCTGGCTCTTGGAGCGGCTCGCGGGGCGCGACCCGATCTTGAGATCAGCAATCTCGCTGATCGGCGTGGCGGCGCGGAAGAACTGGTTGAAGCCCTCGGTGCCATAGACCAGATCGCGATAGGCGCGGAAGGCATCGCGCGAGATCATGTCCATTGCTGCAGCAAAGCGGGATTCGTCTGCCTCGCTCAGCCCGTCATGGTCGAGCGTCGCTATGAGGGCGGCCGACGTGATCGCCTCGAGGTTCAGCTCGGCGCTTTCGACCGTGCCATATTTGGCGGCGATGACCTCGCCCTGTTCGGTGATGCGGATGCGGCCCTGAACCGTGCCCCTGGGTTGCGCGCGGATCGCGGCAAAGCTCGACCCGCCGCCGCGCCCGACAGCGCCGCCGCGCCCGTGGAACAGCTGCATCGCGATGCCGGTCTCGGCAAACACCTTGGCGAGCGCGCGGCTGGCATGGTTGAGCGACCAGGTGGAAGTGAGATAGCCGCCATCCTTGTTGCTGTCCGAATAGCCGACCATCACCTCCTGATAGCCGCGCGCCCTGACCAGCGCGGCAATCTCGGGCAGCGCGAAATAGGCGCGCATGATCTGCGGTGCGTTTTCGAGGTCGCCGATCGTCTCGAACAGCGGCACCGCCATGATCGCTGCCTGCGGCCCAGCACCCGAGGCATTTCCTGGGCGGTACAGCCCGGCCTCCTTGAGCAGCAGGTTGACCTCGAGCATGTCGGACACGCTTTCGGCCTTGCTGATAT
The DNA here is from genome assembly GCA_964228845.1 of Blastomonas sp. Lineage (GTDB taxonomy): Bacteria > Pseudomonadota > Alphaproteobacteria > Sphingomonadales > Sphingomonadaceae > Blastomonas. The sequence continues at coordinate 3,314 of CAXRCQ010000414.1, read as the reverse complement.
TGTACGCGGTGATCGATTGCGGCCCATAGAGCGCATGCGCCTCGGCAGCTGCCTCGACGATCGCGAGTTCCTTGACGGTCTCCTCGCCATAATCGTGCCAGCGGTTGATCAGCGGGCGCGCATGCGCGAGCTCGGCGCGCAGCAGCGCGATGCGCGCCGCCTCGTCGAGCGCGGCATAGTCATCGCACACGCCCGCGACCTTGAGCAGTTCGCCGACGACGCGTTCGTGCACGTCGCTGTTCTGGCGCAGGTCGAGCGTCGCCAGATGGAAGCCGAAGACTTCGACCGCGCGGATCAGTCGGCCCAGCGCGCCGCCGCTCGCCAGCAGGCCCGCGCCATTATCGGCCAGACCGTTGGCGAGCACTACAAGGTCGCGCCGCAGATCGCCGGGGCTGGCATAGGCCTCGCCCGGAATCGCCGAGGGACGCGGCTGCTGCTTGCCCGAGAGCGCGACATGCGTGGCGCACAGCCGGGCGTAGATACCGGCGAGCGCGCGGCGATAGGGCTCGTCGGCGCGGCTGGGGGCATTGTCACCGCTCTTCTCGGCCAGATCGAGCACCGCCTGCGGCGTCTGCGACAGCCCGGTGGCGATGCTGAGATCCTGGCCGAGCGCGTGCACGCCATCGAGATAATGGACCAGGGCGGTTTCCGCCTGCCGCCCAAGCGCGTGGCGCAGCGCGTCGGCAGTGACGAAGGGATTGCCGTCGCGGTCGCCGCCGATCCAGCTGCCCAGCCGCAGGAACGCGGGCGGGCGATGGCCCAGCACCCGCTCCCAGCGCGCATAGAGCATCGGCAGCACCGGCAGGAACACGTCCTGCATATAAGCGCGGGCATTCTCGACCTCGTCGGCGACGAACAGCCGCTCGCGGCGCAGCGGACGGGTTTGCCAGAGCAGCGCGATCTGGCGGTGCAGCGCCTCGTCGATGCGGTCGCCGCTGGGAGTCTCCTCCAGTCCGGCATCGCGCAGCTTCATCAGGTCCGCAACGCGGTTCTTGTGGTCGATCATCGACTTGCGCCGCACTTCGGTGGGGTGCGCGGTCAGCACGGGGACGATCAGGCTGTGACCGAGCAGGTCGCCGATCGCGGTGTCGCTCACCCCATGCTCGCGCAGCCGCGCTACCGCTTCGGCCACGGTCGCGCCCGTTTCCTGCGCCACGCCCTGGCGGTCTTCCGCCAGATTCGCGAGCATCGAGAACAGCATGAAGCCGCGCACGAAGGACAATGTGTCGTCGAGGCCGAGCGCCTCCAGCCCGGTATCGATCTCGTCCGCGCCCGCGATGCCGCGGTGCCGGTCGACGCTGGCAGAACGGATATATTCGGTCTGGCGGAACAGCTTCTCGCCGCCATAGGCGCGGATGACGTCGCCCAGGATCCGGCCAAGATAGCGTATATCGGGATTCTGGCTGATCGGGGCGGGGGGAGCGTTATCATGGTCAGGCATATGGTCCATGCTGCGCTGCAAAATGGATCGGGTCAAGGCTGCGATTGGTAACTCGCAAACGATTGCGGAAAGCGAGAAGGGAAAAGTCTCGAATTTGTCACCCGATCATGACAGAGCGGCGACTGCTTTGGAGGAGACTGCCCCGATGAACCGTCCGCTCGCTACCCTGTTGTGCCTCGCTGCCCTCTGGTCCGCGCCCGCTCTGGCCCAGCACAATGCGCCCAAGGAAGCGGCACCCGAAAAGGAACGCGCCGAGCAGACTGCGGCAGACTATGCCGCGCAGGGTCAGGCCCAGCTCCAGGCGCGGCTGGCAATGCCGGCGCGCACCGGCAGAGCGAAGAATCTCATCATCTTCATCGGCGACGGCATGGGGGTGAGCACGCTCACCGCGGGGCGCATCTGGGAAGGACAGAAGGCCGGGCGCGACGGCGAATCGAACGAGACCGCGATCGATGCGCTGCCCTATTCGGCGATGGTGAAGACCTATAGCCACGATTTCCAGGTCGCCGATTCGGCCGCGACCGCGACCGCGCTGGTCACCGGCACCAAGACGCGTTCGGGCATGCTGTCGGTCGCTCCGGCAGCGCTGCGCGGCAAATGCGAGACGGCGGCGGGGCGGGACGTGCCGACATTGTTCGAGCAGGCCGAAAGCGCAGGCAAGGCGCTCGGTGTCATTTCGACTGCGCGCATCACCCATGCGACGCCCGCATCGACCTATGCGCACAGCGTCGACCGCAACTGGGAATCGGACAGCGAACTGCCTGCCGGCGCTGCCTGCCGCGACATCGCGCGCCAGCTGGTCGAATGGCCGCATGCGAAAGGATTGAAGCTGGTGCTGGGCGGCGGCCGCGCCGCGTTCATGCCCGACACGCAATCGGACCCCGAATATGCCGACAAGAAGGGGGCGAGGAAGGATGGCCGCGATCTGGTCGCGGAATGGAAAGAGAAGCACCCCAAGGGCCAGTATGTCTGGAATGCCAGCCAGTTCGCCGCGCTCAACCCGGCGGACAACGCGCCCGTCTTCGGCCTGTTCGAACCCAGCCATATGCAGTTCGAGGCCGACCGCGCGCGCGACAAGGCGGGTGAGCCCTCGCTGTCCGAAATGGTCGAACTGGCGGTGAAGAAGCTGGGATCGTCCGAGCAGGGCTATGTGCTGATGGTCGAGGGCGGGCGCATCGACCATGCGCATCATGGCGGCAATGCCCACCGCGCACTCGACGATACCGTCGCGTTCGACGCGGCAATCGCCAGGGCGCTGGAACTGGTCGATCTGGACGAGACGCTGGTGCTGGTCACCGCCGATCACAGCCATGTGTTCACCATCGCGGGCTATCCACCGCGCGGCAATTCGATCTTCGGCCTTGCCAGCGTCACCGAGGATGGCGAGCCGATCACCGCGAAGGACGGCAAGGCCTATACCACGCTCGGCTATGCCAACGGCCCCGGCGCCAAGGTGGGCGAACAGCGCGCCGACCCCGCGCAGGAGGATACCGAGGCGCTCAACTATCTGCAGCAGTCGCTGGTGCCGACCTCGGGCGAAACGCATGGCGGCGAGGATGTCGTGGTCAAGGCCGCCGGCCCGCAGGCGCAGCTGTTCCACGGCACGATCGAGCAGCACAGCATCTACCACATCGCGAAGCACATTCTGGGGCTGTGATCGCTGCTGCGTGAGGACACTTCAAAAGCCCTCCCCCTCGATGGGGGAGGGGGGGGTGGGGGTGGCCTCTCCGGATCAGGCAACGCTCGATCCGCGAGCCGCCATGTCCTGCCGCACCTTCACCCCCACCGCTGCGGCTAGGGTCCTTCGTCGCCAAGCCTCGCTCCTCCCCCATCAAGGGGGAGGGAGATGAGGCTCTGCGCTCTCCCCTCCCGC
>CAXRCQ010000413.1:0-2366 GCA_964228845.1 Blastomonas sp. | reverse complement strand
ATGAAGGCAGCGTGATCATCACCGCCGCCGACGGCCCGCCCGCCTATCGCCCGCGCTCGGGGCCGCCGCCGCGTGGCGATCGCCGCGACGGATCGGGATCGGGCAAGAAGGGCCGGGGCAATGCGCCGCTCAAGCCCCGCTACGAGGCGCGCGGCGACAGCGATCGACGTCCGCCGCGCGAGGATGGCGAGCGCAAGCCCTATGGCGACCGCAAGCCTGCGGGTGATCGCAAGCCATATGGCGACAAGCCGTCCTTCGGCGACAGGAAGCCCTTTGGCGACAAGAAGCCTTTTGGTGACCGCAAGAGCTTCGGCGACAAGAAGACCCAGGCCGACCGTGCCTCCTATGCCGACAAGCCCTCGCGCGGCCCGCGCAGCGATGCGCCGCGCGCCGGCGGCCCAGGCGGCAAGCCCCGTTTCGACGGCAAGCCACGTTCGGGAGGCAAGCCTGGCGGCAAGCCCTTCGCCAAGCGTCCCAAGGGCTGAGGCGTTCAACCGGGTTATCGGGCCCCGCCGACCTGCTCCCCTCCCTGCAAGGGAGGGGCCGGGGGTGGGTAAGCCGTCACAAAACCACCCTCCGCTTTATCCCGCTATGCCCCACCCCTAACCCCTCCCTTTCAGGGAGGAGAACGCGCGTTGTCAGGGCCTTGTTGCGTCGGGGCGTTCCACCGTCTCACCACCCAGCGCGCGGTAGAGCGTCACGCGGTTGCTCGCCTCGATGAGCTGCGTCGTCAGCAGCGTGCGCTGCGCCTGATAGAGCGAGCGTTGCGCGTCCAGGCTGGTAAGGAAATTGTCGAGCCCGCCGCGATAGCGCATGTCGGTCAGGCGATAGCTGTCTTCCGCTGCCTCGACGAATGAACGGTTGGCGCGGAGTTGCTCGGTGATCGTGCCGCGCCGCGCCAGCGCATCGGCGACATCGCGGAATGCCGCCTGGATCGCGCCTTCATAGCCCGCGCGCGCCGCATCGCGCTGCGCCCGTGTCTGCGCCACGCCAGCCTGCGCAGCACCGCCGGCAAAGATCGAATAGCGCACCGTCTCGCCGACCGAATAGTTGAAGGCCGCGCCGGTAAACAGGCTGGACAGCGCGTTGCTCGCGAGCCCCGCCAGCCCGGTCAGCGTGATGCGCGGGAACAGCGCTGCGCGCGCCGCACCGATCTCGGCATTGGCGGCGCGAAGCTGATATTCGGCCTGCAGAACATCGGGGCGGCGCAGCAATATCGTCGAATCGAGCCCTGCAGGCAGCACCCGCACCGCCTCGCCGGCATCGGCGATCGACTGCGGCAGCAGCGCTTCGTCCAGCGGCCCACCGACCAGCAGTTGCAGCGCGGTGGCGTCCTGCGCCAGCGCAGTGGTCTGCTGCGCGATATCGGCTTCGGCGGTCGCGAGGATCTGTTCGGCCTGACGCAAGTCCGTGCGCGGGGCGATGCCGCCCTCAAGCCTGAGCCGCGTGAGCTTTACTCGCTCGCGCGCGTTGGCGGCCGTGTCCTCAGCCAGCTTGAGCAGCGACCTGTCGGTGGCATAGGTGAGCCATGCGTCGGCAACATCGCCGATCAGCGTCAGCCGGGTAGCCCGCGCCGCCGCCTCGGTGCCGAAATAGCGGTTGAGCGCTGCATCGGAGAGCGACTGCAGCCGCCCGAACAGGTCGAGCTCGAACGCGGTAGTGCTGATATCGGCGGTATAGCGCGTGCCCGCCGTCGACCGGCTCGCCGACGGGTTGTTGCCGATATCGACATCCTGGTTGCGATTCTGGTTGGCAGTGCCGTTGTCGAACTGCGTGCGATTGGCCTGCGCGCTGATCTGCGGCAACTGCGCCGCGCGCTGGATGCGAAACTGTGCGCGCGCCGCCTCGATATTCGCCGCCGCCACGCGCAGGTTGCGGTTGTTGGCGAGCGCCTGCTCGATCACCTGCACCAGCCGCGGATCGGCGAACACGTCGCGATAGCTCATCACCGGCAACGCGGCCTCACTCTGCGCGAGATAGGCATCGCCTGCCGGCCAGGACGCGGGCACCGGCAGGTCCGGCTGGACATATTTGGGCGCCATCGAGCAACCCGATAGCAGCGCAAGCGCCATCATTTGAGCAGCCGCGCGCTTCATGCAGCGTTCTCGCCCGTCTTGCTCTCGCCGATATGCAATTTCTTGAGCGTGTCGCGCGTCGTGCGGCGGACCAGCACGAAGAACAGCGGAATGAAGAAGATCGCCAGCACCGTCGCGGTCAGCATGCCGCCGATCACCGAGGTGCCGATGGCGATGCGACTGTTCGCCCCTGCCCCGCTCGAAAGCGCCAGCGGCAGGACGCCGAAGATAAAGGCAAGGCTGGTCATCAGGATCGGCCGGAGACGCAGGCGCGCCGCCTCCAGCGCCGCA
>CAXRCQ010000412.1:0-4682 GCA_964228845.1 Blastomonas sp. | reverse complement strand
CTCCCCTGCAAGGGGAGGGGGACCGCCCGCGCAGCGGGGGGTGGAGGGGTGTCACCGTGTCTTGCATGTGGACACCCCTCCGTCAGCGCTGCGCGCTGCCACCTCCCCTTGCCGGGTAGGATTTGAAGGTCACCGAGCCATGTATTCCGGCGCGCGCTTTTCCATGAACGCCCGCCGCGCTTCGGCATAATCCTCGGTCATGCTGAGCAGGATCTGCTGCCGATCCTCCAGTGCCAGCGCGGCCTCGAAGCCGGGCGCGTCAATATTGCGGTTGAGCGCGTCCTTGCTGAGCCTCAGCCCCATCGGGCTGGCGAGCAGCATGTCGGCGGCGAGCGCCTCGGCCCTGGCGAGCATCTTGTCCGGGGCGGCAATCTCGCTCACGAACCCGGCGGCGAGCGCGCGCTCGGCACCGACGAAGCGGCCCGACAGGATCATCTCGGCGGCGAGCGAACTGCCCACCAGCCGCGGCAGGAAATAGCTCGACCCCATGTCGCAACCGCCAAGGCCGATGCGGATATAGGCGGCGTTCATGCGGAAATCGGGGGTGCAATAGCGCACGTCGCTGGACAGGAGCAGCGACATGCCGCCGCCGCAGGCAGCGCCCTGCGCGCAGGCGATGATCGGCTGCGGACAGGCGCGCATCAGCTGCATCACCGTGGCGATCGCGCGCTGCGTGCGCCAGCCGCCATGCACTGCGCCTTCGCCCTCGCGCGGGCTCCAGCCCTTGAGATCGAGCCCGGCGCAGAACGCCCGGCCTTCGGCACGCAGCAGGACGACGCGCACCGCGTGCCGGTCCTGAAGGCCACGGAAATAGTCCTGCAGCGCCATGATCATCGGCTCGTCCATGGCGTTCAGGGCGTCCGGACGGTTGAGCGTCACGGTGTCCACCGCGCCGTTGGACGTGATCACAATCGGGTTGCTCATCGGGCCTCTTCCTCTCCTGCCGCCAGATGCCCCGTAATGGGCCGCTGCGGTCTTGTGATGGTTAATCCGGTTTCAAGCCTCGGCCCGCCGGGATAGACGTCAAGGCCTGCCGAAAAAGGCCTTCCACCGTCAACCGCAAAGGTGTCATTCCACGATGCTCTCATCGATCACCCAGCGCCTGAAGGGCCGGTCCGCCGGGGAGATCGTGCGGCTGATCGGGCACAACGTCGCCTATCACGCGCGCGAGCTGAGCCCGCAGGCGAGGCGCAGGAACCGCAGCTTCCAGGCGTTCGACGCGCAATGGGGGACGGACACGTTCGCGATGCGCGAGCTGCACACGCTGAGCGTCGATCCGGCGCTGGCCGCGCATGCCCGGCGCTATCAGGCGAGCAGCGGTGTCAACATGGCGACCTGGTTTGCCGATCTGAAGGTCGATTTCGCGCGCACCGCGTTCATCGATTATGGCTGCGGCAAGGGGCGCGCGGTGCTCGAGGCGGCCCGTTTCCCCTTCGCTCGCGCCATCGGCGTCGAATTCGCGCCCGAGCTGGTCGATATTGCGCTCAGGAACCGTGACATCATGGTCGGCAAGGCCGCGCTCGCCGCGCCGACCCAGTTCCTGTGCATGGATGCCGGGGCCTATGGGCCGCCGACCGATCTCGATCTGGTCTGCTTCTTCTACGACCCGTTCGGCGATGCTGTGATGGCACCGGTGGTCGAACGGCTCGAAGCGCTGAGTCAGCCGGTGTCGGTCATCTATCTCGAGCCCAATTGCATCGATCGGTTTCGTGCCTCGGGCCACTGGCGCGAAGACATCAGCGTCGATAATCTGGTGCTTCGCAACCCTGCGGCGCAGGCGCGTCTGGGTTGACCTCGGCCGGTGTGGTCAATCTGCATCTCATTACCAAATTGAACTGTCCTGCCTGTCACCGGCTTGCCTTTTTTCGGTGCCAATGCTTTATCGCCTGCGGGGCGGGGTTTGCTGATTTCATAACGAAGCGGTTTATCCTTGCGATATTTCTGGACTGGACGATCGTCTGGTTTCCACTGTCTGTGATCTGATGCACAATATCGTCAGGGCAGGCTGGTAACCGGTTGTCCATAAAGGATTCGCGCCGTTCCGAGGCGGGGTCGCACCCTCTCAATCCCTTGATGGGTTCTGGAACCTGGTACCGCATGGCGATCTGGCGGATTTTGAATGGAATGCATGGTCGGCGGGCCGGTGCGATGCATGGTTTGACGGCTGGTCTTGGCTTGGCCTTGCTGCTGCCCGTGCCGTTGATGGCCCAGACCTTGCCCGGCGGCATTCGTCCGCCTGCGGGCACTTTCGAGCGCGAGAATCGCGAGGCTGAAACGCCTTTGTCCACCCCGCGCACGCCGTTCACCATCGACCGCCCACGGACCGATCCCAGCAGTGTCGACGACACGCAGAAGGTGCGCGTCACGAAATTCCGCATCATCGGGTTCAACTATCTCGACGAGGACCGGCTGCAGGCACCGCTCAAGCCGTTCCTGGGCCAGGAGCTGACGCTCGCCGATATCTACCGCGCCGCCGATCTGCTCACGCGCGTCTATGCCGATGCCGGTTTCGCATTGTCTTTCGCCATCGTGCCGGCCCAGGATGTCACCGATGGCGTGGTGACGCTGCAGGTGGTCGAGGGCAGCGTCGATGCGCTCGAGATCCAGCTCAAGTCGAGCGCGGGGCTGGTCGGCAAGACCCGGCTGACCGAGATGGTCCGCCGCCGCTTCACCCCGCTGATCAAGCGCGGCCCGGTGATGGTCGACGAGCTCGAGCGCGCCATCCTGACCACGGGCGATCTCGGCGGGCTCGACGTTTCGGTCGTTGTGCGTCCGTCCGAAGCGACGCCGGGCGCGGCCAATCTGCTGGTCGTGGTCAATCTCGATCCGCTCGAGGTCGAAGCGCAGTTCGACAATCGCATTCGCGACAATCTGGGCGAACGCCGCTATCGCGCCGGAGCGACCGCCAATTCGGTGCTGGTGCCCGGCGACCAGCTGGTGGCCGATGTCCGCGCGACCATCCCCACCGACGGCTTCGTCTCGGGTTATGTGCAATATAGCGCGCCGATCACCGATGACGGCCTGACCGGCACCGTCAGCTATTCGCGCGCCCGCTCTCGCGCGGTGCGCGGTTTCCTGTCGATCCTGCAGTTTCGCGGCGAGGAAGAGGTCGTCCGCGCAGGGCTCAGCTATCCGCTGCGGCGCACGCGCAATTCGAGCCTGATCGTCGGGCTGGAGGGCACCGCAATCAATTCCGACAGCGGCATTTTCGGCGTCACCCTGATCGACGACCGCAGCCGCTTCTACGAGCTATATGGCAGCTATGACTGGGCCGCCGCCGACGGCAGCGTCGGGCTGTTCCGGCTTGGTCTGGCGCAGGGCATTGACGGCCTGGGGGCGACAGGGCGGTTCAATCCGCTGCGCAGTCGCACCCAGGGCGATCCTGAATTCACCGCGCTCACCGGCTCGCTGGTCTGGACTGCGCCGCTCTACGGCACGGCGCGCGTGCGGGTGAATGCCGAGGCGCAGATCGGGCTCAACGGCGGCGCGTCGGCTTCGCGCGAATGCAATTTCGGCGGCGACCGGTTCGGCCGCGCCTATGATTATGGCGCGGCGGGCGGCGATCATTGCATCAACGCGGCGATCGAGATCAACGACCGGCTGAGCTTCGACGGCATTACCGTGCAGCCCTTCCTGTTCGTCGATGCCGGCATATTGCGGCAGAGCGGACGGCTCGATTTTGCCGAGCTGCGCGTGACCGAATTGTGGTCGGCGGGCGGCGGTTCGCGCATCGCGCTGCCTTATGGGCTGTTCGGTGAGATCTATGCCGCCTGGCCCGGCAAGGCGCGCTTCACCCCCGATGGCAGTAGCGACCCGCGCATCTTCTTCTCGATCGGAGCGACACGATGAGCCTGCGTCGCAAACGCGCTGAAGGCGCGCGTTACTTTCGCGGCTGGCAGGCGGCGCTGCGCACCGGGGTCACCGGGATGGCCTTTGTCGCGGCGCAGACCGCCTATGCCAATCCCGATGGCGGGCAGGTTGTCGCAGGTCAGGCAACGATCAACGGCCAGGGCACCGGCCGCGTCCGGATCGACCAGTCGAGCGACCGCGTGGTCATCAACTGGGACAATTTCTCGATCGATCTGGGCGAGGGCGTCGATTTTCGTCAGCCGAACAGCCGCTCGGTGGCGCTGAACCGGGTGACCGGGCCCGAGATCAGCCGGATCATGGGCGAGCTCACCGCCAATGGGCAGGTCTATCTGATCAACGGCAACGGCATCGTCTTCGGCAAGGATGCGAAGGTCGATGTCGCCGGGCTGATCGCGACCAGCGCGGATATCGGCAACGAAGCGTTCATGGCGGGCGGGGCGCTGCGCTTCGGCACGCCAGGGCGCGCGGGTGCCAAGGTCATCAACCATGGCACGATCACGGTGCGCGATGCAGGCGTCGCCGCGTTCGTTGCGCCGCAGGTTGCCAATGACGGCATCATCACCGCGCAGATGGGGCGCATCGCCTTTGGCGGCGCACAGGCGTTCACGCTCGACCTGCATGGCGATAATCTGATCCGCTTCCAGGTCGGTGATGCGGTCAAGACGCTGGATGACAAGGGCGCGCTGGTCGGCGTGGACGGCGTGGTCGATGCGCGTGGCGGGTCGGTGCTGATCACCGCCTCCGCGGCGCGCGATCTGGTCAACCAGTCGGTGCGCATCGGCACGCCCCAGGCAGCGAACATGCAGGTCGGC
>CAXRCQ010000411.1:0-2349 GCA_964228845.1 Blastomonas sp. | reverse complement strand
ATGCCGATGTCAGCGCGTTCATGGAAAAGGCGCTAAAGAAGCAGGGCATGACCATCCTGACCGGCGCGGGCGTCGAGGCGCTGACCAGCGACGGGAAGGGCGTCAAGGCGAAGATCAAGACCAAGGATGGGAAGAGTGAGGAGCACAGCTTCAGCCACGCCATCGTCGCGATCGGCATCGTGCCCAATACCGAGGATATCGGGCTGGAGGCGCTGGGCGTGAAGACCGATCGCGGTCATATCGTCGTCGATGGCTTCGGCCAGACCAATGTTCCCGGCATCCGCGCGATCGGCGACGTCACCGGCCCGCCCTGGCTGGCGCACAAGGCGAGCCATGAAGGCATCATCGCGGTCGAGCATATCGCGGGCAAGAACCCGCACCCGTTCGAAACCTGGAACATCCCGGGCTGCACCTATTCGCGCCCCCAGGTGGCCAGTGTCGGCCTCACCGAAGCCAAGGCCAAGGAAGCCGGGCACGAGGTCAAGGTTGGCAATTTCCCGTTCATCGGCAACGGCAAGGCGATCGCGCTTGGCGAGGCCGAGGGATTCATCAAGACCGTGTTCGACGCCAAGACCGGCGAACTGCTCGGCGCGCACATGATCGGCGCGGAAGTGACCGAGCTGATCCAGGGCTATGTCATTGCCCGCCAGCTCGAAACGACCGAGGAAGACCTGATGCACACCGTCTTCGCACACCCCACGCTGAGCGAGATGATGCACGAGGGCGTGCTGTCAGCTTATGGGCGGGCGCTGCATTTCTGAACCAGGACGGGGCGGGTGATACCGCCCCGTTTCGCATCAGGCGGCGATTTCCTCGTACATCGCCGCTTCCTTGCCGATCAGGATGTCGGCGAGAAACCAGTATGCCTCGCCCCAGGCCGCGAGCACCTCGTCGGTCGCGCCATCGCCGATGACGTCGCGGATCGCGGGCAGCAGCGCTTCGGCGACATAGGGATAATGCTCGGCCTTGACGCCGCATTCGACATGCCGCGCGACCATCCGCTGGACGACGGGGGTGAGGTTCTGCAGCTTGTCGACATTTTCGGCATAGCCCAGGATGGCGGCGGCAAGGCGGCGCGGCTGCTCGCCCGATTCCTGCGCGGCCTGATTGAACATCTGCTTGACCTCGTCGTTCACGAACAGTCGTTCGTACATGCGGCTGGTGATTGCAACACCGTGCTGCTTGAGCAGCGGCGCGGTGCTCTTGACGATGGCGATGGTGTTCTGGGTAAGCGGTTCGGCCATGATAAATCCCCCTTCAAAGATGCATTATGGATGCATCTATACACCGGCGGATAAATCATGCAAGATACCTGCATGTATTTTCGGGGTGAACTGAAGTGCGGCTGACCGCACATACCGATTATGCCTTGCGCATCCTGCTCCACGCGGCGCTGATTGATCGCGAAGGCGGCGGTCTGCTGTCGATTGGCGATGTCGCCGCAGACCACGGAATTTCGCGCAACAATGCGATGAAGGTCGTCAACCAGCTCGCCCAGGCCGGGTTGCTGGCGACGGTGCGCGGCAGGGCAGGCGGCTTTCGGCTCGGTCGGTCAGCAGAAGACATCACACTTGGCGAGGTGGTTCGGCTGACCGAACCCTGCATGCAACTCGCCGATTGCGAAGGCTGCATCCTCAGGGGGCATTGCGGCCTGACGGGCATGCTCCATCAGGCCACACAGGCGTTTCTCAAGGCGCTCGACAGCCAGACCCTCGCCATGGCGGCACTCAATTCGCGCCTGCCACAGCGGGTGATCGCAGCCGAATGATCGTCAGCCGATGGTAATTCCGACAACGACCCAGCGTCCGCCTTCCTTGTCCAGCGTCACCGTTTCCACCGCTTCGGTCCTGTTCGCATAAACCGTGCGGAACTTGACCACCTCGTAACCGGCGGGCGGGGCGGGGAGGTTTTCCTGGCTCAGCAGCGTGCGCGACACCGCCTTGCCATAGCGGGCGTGGACCTGTTCGGAGACATCGCTCCACACCTGGAGCGTGTTGAGCTGGCGGAACGCGCTGCCGGTGGCGGCATAGCTTTCCGCCCATTTCTTCTGTTCGACCAGCGAAAGGAACTGGCGCGCGGCCTCGACGACCTGCTGGTCGGCGGCCTGTTCTCCCCCCTGCTGAGTCGCATCGGAAGCACCGGTTGTCGCGGTCATCAGGGGCAGGGCGGCAAAGGCCATCAGGCCGAGGGCGAGAGTCATGACAAAGGCTCCTATCATCAGGGCGGAGCGCCGGGCTGGCGCGCCGACGCCTTGTTGCGGCGTGGAGCCCTGATCGCCCGCTGCGGCTGGCAATGCTTCCCCGATTTCATTGTCCCCAAGGCTTTTGGGGGGTGAAGCGTCCTCCGCCT
>CAXRCQ010000410.1:0-3745 GCA_964228845.1 Blastomonas sp. | reverse complement strand
GATGAGGTTGATCAGTCGGCCGTGCACGAAATGCGGGCTGACCCGGCCGGGCCCCTTTTCTGCCAGCAGCAGCGACTCGCTCTCGATCCCCGGCAATCCGCCGATGCCCGAGCCGATCGAGCAGCCCGTGCGCAGCTTGGTTGCTTCGTCCATCTCGGCAAGCCCAGCATCTTCCAGCGCCTGGCCCGCTGCATCGATCCCGTAGATGATGAAGGGATCGACCTGGCGCTGGACCTTGTGGTCGACGCGCTTGTTGGGGTTGAAGCCATATTCATGGGTCGCAGGCTTGACCTCGCAGGCGATCTGGCACTTGTACTCGCTCGCATCGAAACGGGTGATCGGGCCTGCGCCCGATTTTGCGGCGATCAGATTGGCCCAGGTGGTTTCGACATCCGCCCCCAGAGGCGTGACCAGACCCAGACCCGTAATCACTACACGGCGCATTCGCCCTACTCCTGAAAAACTGTTGCGCGGGACAGTGCGGATATGCCCCCGGATAGCCCCCGCAAAAACGAAAAATGGCTTCCCTGCGTCGCGCGGCGACGATCAGGGAAGCCATTCTATCTTAGTCGGCCACCGCGCGTAAGCGGCGACGCTGCCCACGGGACCCGGCCCGCCGATCGCAATCGAGGCGGTGCCTTGCCGGTCCGATAGGCCCTCTAGCCAGCAGCAAATCAGCCCTTGTGGCTGTCGATATATTCGATGGCATCGTTGACGGTGCTGATCTTCTCGGCAGCATCGTCGGGGATTTCCACACCGAACTCTTCTTCGAACGCCATCACCAGCTCGACGATGTCGAGGCTGTCAGCGCCCAGATCGTCGATGAAGCTGGCGTCTTCGGTGACCTTCTCGGCTTCCACGCCGAGATGCTCGATCACGATCTTTTTGACGCGGTCGCTAGTCTCACTCATTCAGAGTTCCTTCGATTTGTGTGTAACGAAAAATGCGAACTGAAATCACTGCCACGCCCTAATGCCGCTTTGATCGGCTGGCAAGAGGGGCCAAGCAGGCGGTTGGGGTTACAGCATCGCCATGCCGCCGTTGACGTGCAGCGTCTGGCCGGTGACATAGCCTGCCTCCCGGCTGGCAAGATAGACGACGGCCGCAGCAACGTCATCCCCCTCGCCCAGCTTGCCCGCCGGGATGCGGCCAAGCAAGGCCGATTTCTGCACTTCGGGGAGAACCTCCGTCATCGCCGACGCGATAAAGCCCGGCGCGACGCAGTTGACGGTGATATTGCGACTGGCGAGTTCAGCCGCCAGCGCCTTGGACATGCCGACCAGTCCCGCCTTGGACGCGGCATAATTGGCCTGGCCCGGATTGCCTGTCGCGCCGACCACGCTGGTGATCGAGATCATGCGGCCGAAACGCGCCTTCATCATCGGCTTGGCGGCGGCGCGGCACAGGCGGAACGCGGCTTCAAGATTGACGCGAATGACGTCTGCCCATTCCTCGTCCTTCATGCGCATCGCCAGATTGTCGCGGGTGATGCCGGCATTGTTGACCAGGATGTCGAGCGATCCCAGCGCCTCGACCGCCTGGGAGACGAGCCCATCGACCGCTGCGGCATCGGACAGGTCGCAGGTCAGCGCGACATGATCGCCGCCGAGCGAAGCGGCGAAATCCTTGAGCTTGGCCTCGTTGCTGCCCGACAGCGCCAGCCGCGCGCCATGCGCCGCAAGGCCGCGCGCGATGGCAGAGCCGATACCCCCGCTCGCGCCGGTAACCAGAGCAGTCATGCCTGTAAGATCGAACATGCGAAATTCTCCTGTCATGCGCCTCTCCCCTACCCAGCCCCGCTCAGCCTGAGCCTGTCGAAGGCCACGTTATATGGCCAGCGTGGGCGCGGGACCTCCGACAAGCAGGTTGAGCGGACGGGCTTAACGGGTTTGGCTTATCTCTCAAACCGCTTCGAGCAGGCTGTCGATATCGCTCATCTCGACGATGCTCTCGCTGTCGACATCCTCGACGATGCGCTTGATCATCGGGACCAGCACCTTGCCGCCCAGCTCGATGAAATGATCGACGCCCGCATCGCGCATGGCGATGACCGATTCCCGCCAGCGGACCATGCCGGTGACCTGATCGACCAGCAGGTTGCGGATCATGGCCGCATCGCCGACCGGTGCGGCGGTGACATTGGCAAACAGTGGAACGATGGGATCTTTGATCTCGGTTCCGGCCAGCGCCTCGGCCATGCGTGCGGCAGCGGGCTGCATCAGCGCGCAGTGGAAAGGCGCGGACACGGGAAGCATCATCGCCTTGCGCGCGCCCATTTCCTTGGCGATCGGCAGGCAGCGCTCGACGGCTGCGGCATGGCCCGAGATCACCGCCTGGCCAAAGGCATTGTCGTTGGCGACAGCGCAGACCTGATCCCCCGCCGCCTGCTCGGCCGCCTTCACCGCTTCCTCGAACTCGATGCCCAGCAAGGCCGCCATCGCGCCCTCGCCCACCGGCACTGCCGCCTGCATGGCCTGGCCGCGCAGCTTGAGCAGCCTTGCCGTGGTCGCCAGATCGATCGAGCCAGCGGCGCACAACGCGCTATATTCGCCCAGGCTGTGCCCGGCCACATAGGCAAAGCTCACCGGCACATCGCCTGCCTGGCCCTGGAGCGCGCGGAACACCGCGACAGCATTGGCCATGATCGCGGGCTGCGCGTTCTCGGTCAGTTGCAGCTCGTCCGCCGGGCCTTCGGTCATCAGCTTGAACAGATTCTGGCCGAGCGCCTCGTCGACCTCCTCGAACACAGCACGCGCCTCGGCGCTCGCTTCGGCCAGGGCCTTGCCCATGCCGACCTTCTGACTGCCCTGTCCCGGAAAAATGAATGCGCGTGTCATGACTGTCGTCGTCCCTCGCCCCACAGTTCGCGCCGGAGCCCTCCAGCCCCTGCGTCAAGCGCCGCCCGTTAATCCTGTTGCCAGTTTGTTGCAAGCAACTTGGTGGCAAGCAGCTTGCAGCGGTTTAACCGATCGATTAACAGCATTGCATGGACGATACAGCATTTGCCGAACAGCTGGAAACGCTTTGCCGCACCAAGCTGGGCGGAGCCGGCCCCCTCACCGATCTCAAGCGGCTTTCCGGTGGCGCGAGCATGCAAAGCTGGCGCTTTGCCTGGGGCGACGAGGCGCTGATCCTGCGCCGCATGCCCGAGGGCCTGCAAGCGGATGATGCCGCGATCGATTCCGGTGCGCTCGATCTTGATGGGCAAGCCGATGTGATCGAAAGCGCGGTAGCGCATGGCGTGATGGCACCTGCGGTGCGTGCCCGCCTGGTTCCCGCAGACGGCCTCGGCGAAGGCTTCGTCATGGCCTGCGCACCGGGCGAGGCGCTGCCCCAGGTGCTGCTGCGCGACCCCGCCTATGCAGCCGCGTTCGAGCGGCTTCCCCGGCAATGGGCAGAGGAGCTTGCCACCATCCATTCCATTGCCCCCGCCAGCCTGCCGCCTTCGCTTGCTTGTCGCAGCCCTGCTGAGATGCTCGCCGATCTGGAGGCGCGCTGGCGCGATCTGGGCGGCGTCTCGCCCATCTATGCCCTGGCGTTCGGCTGGCTGGAGCGCGCGCTGCCCGATCCGGTCGAACCCCGCCTGTGCCATGGCGATTTCCGCATGGGGAACCTGCTGATCACCCCCGATGGTCTGTCCGCCGTACTCGACTGGGAGCTCGCGCATCTCGGCGATCCGGTGCAGGATCTCGCCTTTGGCTGCATCCCCAGCGGGCGCTTCGGCCGCTATGACAAGGTGCTGGGC
>CAXRCQ010000409.1:0-6956 GCA_964228845.1 Blastomonas sp. | reverse complement strand
GCTTCTTTTATGTCCAAGCCGTTGCCGCTACAAGCTGCTCTTGCCCTCTCCCCTTCAGGGGGGAGGGTTGGGAGGGGGGATGCGCGACGGAGGCGCTCGACACGCCCCTCTCAGCTGCGACTAGGCAGCGAGCTGCCAAGTCTCGCGTCTCTCCCCCATTGGGAGAGAGCAGCTACGGCGTCAATGCACCCAGGCGAGCAGCGCCGCTGCGCCTGCGCCCGCGCCGATCACCAGCGCCGCAAGATGGCTCCAGAAGCCGCCGCCGCCGCGCGCGCGGCGCTTGCGGTCCCAGATCAGCGGGATTTTCGGCACCGGCGGCGGTTCGGGGGCGCCGCCCTTTTTGGGCACGCGTTCCTCGAGACGGCGGATCAGGTCGGGCAGGCGCAACAGGGTCGCGACATCGGTGTTGATCCGGTCGGCGAGCAGCGTTTCCGGCCCCAGCTCGCCGCGGATCCAGTCGCGCACATAGGGCGCTGCGACATCCCACATGTTGATATTGGGGTCGAGCTGGGTCGCGACGCCCTCGACCATCACCATCGTCTTCTGCAGCAGCAGCAGGTGCGGCTGGGTCTTCATGTCGAAATCGCGCGTGATCGCGAACAGGCCGTCGAGCATCTGCCCGACCGACAGCTCGCTCACCGGCTTGCCGCGCATCGGCTCGCCCACTGCGCGCAGCGCGGTCGCGAACTCGTCGACATTGTGATAGCTCGGCACGTACTGCGCCTCGAAATGGATCTCGGCGACGCGGCGGTAATTGCCGGTGGTGAGGCCGTAGAGAATCTCCGCCAGCCAGAAGCGCGCCTGGCGGTTGATGCGGCCCATGATGCCGAAATCGATCGCGACGATCGTGCCGTCTGCTGCCACGAACAGATTGCCCTGGTGCATGTCGGCATGGAAAAAGCCGCCCGCGATCGCCTGGCGCAGAAAGGCCAGCACCAGCCGCCGCGCGAGATCGGGCAGGTCGTGCCCCGCGGCGATCAAGGCCTCACGGTTCGAGATCTTGATGCCGTCGATCCATTCGAGCGTCATCACCGTGCCGCAGGTCCGGTCCCAGTCGATCGCGGGCACGCGATAGCCCGGATGGCCGTCCATCGCGCTGGCGAGTTCGGACGCGCTCGCCGCCTCGCGGCGCAGGTCGAGCTCGCGCAATGTCCAGCGCTTGAAATTGGCGATGGTGAGCTGCGGGCGCAGGCGGCTCGCCTCGCCGCCCAGCGATTCCAGATGCGCGGCGGCCCATTCATAGGTGTCGATATCGCGCGCGAAATTCTTGCGCACGCCGGGGCGCAGGACCTTTATCGCGACATCACGCCCGTCGGTCGTCCGCCCGCGATGCACCTGCGCGACCGAGGCCGCGCCGACCGGCACCGGCTCGATGAATGCGAAGAACCTCTCGAGCGGGCCGCCCAGCCCCTGCTCGATCTCGGCGCGGATATCCTCGAACGGCACCGGCGGCAGGCTGTCCTGCAGTGTGAGAAGGTTGGTCGCGGCCTCTTCGCCCACCAGATCGGGCCGGGTCGCGAGCCTCTGGCCGAGCTTGATCGCCGCCGGGCCGATCGCGCGGAAGGCCCCGGCATAATCGGGAACGGCAGGCACGCTCGCGCCCAAGCGTGCGAGGCGGAACAGGCGGCGGACCTCGGGCGGGGTCTGCGGCGCGGCCTCCAGACCTTTCAGCGCCCCATGGCGCGCAAGGATGCGACCCCATTTCAGGAGCCGCAGGATATGCGTGCGCGGACGGGTCATGGACGGATGCCGAACCCCCGCCGCTGCGCCGGCCCTGCCCCCATCACGCCTTCCAGCCGCTATGGATGTTGACCGCGCCGCCGAGGATCGGCTCGACCCTGGTGGATACGAAACCGGCGTCCTTGATCATTTGTTCGAACACCGGCGGCTTGGGGAAGCGGCGGATCGATTCGGCGAGATAGCGATAGCTGTCGGCATCGCCCGCGATCATCTGGCCCAGGCGCGGCATCAGATGGTGCGAATAGGCATCGTAGACCTCGCCGAAGACCGGCCATTCGGTCGTCGCGAATTCCATGCAGAAGAAGCGCCCGCCATAGCGCAGCACGCGGTGCGCCTCGGCCAGCGCCTTGTCGATATAGGTGACGTTGCGGATGCCGAAGACGATCGTATAGGCATGGAAGCTGCGATCGGGGAATTTGAGCCTCTCGGCATCCTGGCACGACCAGACCAGCCGGTCCTCGCCGCGCGCGACCGCGCGCTCGATGCCGACATCGAGCATGTCCTGGTTGATGTCCGCAACGGTGACATTCGCGCCGGACTTGACCATGCGGAAGGCGATGTCGCCGGTGCCGCCCGCCATGTCGAGAATATCCTCGCCGCTGCGCGGCTTCACCCTGCGGACGAAGCGGTCCTTCCACAACCGATGCATGCCGCCCGACATGACATCGTTCATGATGTCATATTTGCCCGCGACATTCGAAAAGATGCCGCCAACCCGGCCCTGCTTTTCCGCCGGGTCGATATCCTGATAGCCAAAGGGCACTGTCTCGCTCATGGCCGCCATGTAAGCATCTTTGTGCCCGGCGCAAAGCCTGATAACGGGCTTTTCATGCCAGAGCTTCCCGAAGTCGAAACCACCGTGCGCGGGCTTGCCGCCGTGCTGCAGGACGTGCGGCTGACAAGCGTCATCGCGCGCCGCGCGGACCTGCGCCGTGCCTTCCCCGTCGACCTCGGCCAGCGGATGACGGGGGCCAGGATCATCTCGCTCGGCAGGCGGGCCAAATACGGGCTGCTCGGCACCGACCGGGGCGATTCGATGGTGTTCCACCTCGGCATGTCGGGGCGCTGGCGAATCGATCCGGAGGACATTGGCACGCACGACCATCTGCTGCTCGAGACCGAATCGGGGCATCGATTGTCGCTGTTCGACCCGCGCCGCTTCGGCTCGGTCGATCTGGTGACCACCGATGCGCTGGCGAGCTTTCCCTCGTTCGCCGCGATGGGTCCGGAACCCTTGGGCGACGATTTCACCCCCGCCTATCTGCGCGAACGGCTCGCGGGCCGCGCATCCCCCATCAAGGCGATGCTGCTCGACCAGCGAATCGTCGCGGGGCTCGGCAATATCTATGTGTGCGAGGCGCTCAACATGGCGCGAATCTCGCCCTTGCGCGCCGCAGGGCAGATCGGTCCCGCCAAGCTCAAGCCGCTGGTCGCGGCGATCAAGGCGGTGCTGGCCGATGCAATCCTGGCCGGCGGATCGACGCTGCGCGATTATGCCCGGCCCGACGGGCAACTGGGCTATTTTGCCAAGCAATGGCGGGTTTACGGACGCGAGGGCGAGGCCTGTCCGTGCGGAGGAACGGTCGAGCGCGTGGTGCAATCGGGCCGATCGACCTTCTGGTGTCGCACCTGCCAGAAATAGCCGTCCGCCTGCCATTATCGGCATTGAGGCGTTGACGCGCGAGGCGATAATCGCTAACGGCAGCGGCTTCAAAGCGCTGGCACCGCCTGCGGGCGGCCAATCTGCTTTACCCGAAATCCGCCGATCAGCCGTGATCGCCAACTGAAAGACGTGTGAGAAACTATGGCCAATACGCCGCAAGCCAAGAAGCGCATCCGCCGGAACGAGCGCCGTGCCGTCGTCAACGGCAACCGCATCGGTCGCATCCGCACCTTCGTCAAGAAGGTCGAATCGGCCCTCGACGCCGGTGACAAGGAAGCGGCCAAGGCGGCTCTCGCCAGCGCGCAGCCCGAACTGGCCCGCGGCGTCGCCAAGGGCGTGCTGCACAAGAACACCGCTTCGCGCAAGTTCTCGCGCCTGACCAAGCGGCTCGCCGCTCTGGCCTGATCCGGGTCGGGGCCTCGCGCCCCATCCCCTTCGGCACGATACGACAATCCGCCGACCATCGCGGTCTGGCGGATTTTTCGTTTCATGCAGTCTGGACAGTTGTCAGCATGGCTGGACAGTCTTTTGTAACATCGCGCAACCGGTGTCACATCACGGTAATGGGGCCGTCACACAGGAGATCGGCCAAGCCCAGCATTTCCCGCGATTCGCCTTGGCCAGGGTAACACCCGCCGCAATAAGTCATTGAATCTAAATTATAATCAATGTGAATCCAGCAATATCCTCGCGTTAACCGAGTCAAGCTGCATTATTTCATTTTTTTTACCCGGCGGCTCTTGCTCGACTCGTTTGCGCGCCGCTACACCAAGGATCGAGGGACGCGCCACCAGCACGTTTCTCCACTGCACATACTGGCGGATGCATTGATCGAAAGACCCATGTGTTTTTCGGCGGGCGACAGTTGTGCCCTGTAATTGGGACGGGTTCCCGCGCTGACCAAGGGGTTGGGCTGCGCAGATGGGAGCGAAATCGCATCAGGGATAGGCCCTGATGCGATGCGAGCGAGGGGGAGGTAGCAGGTTTTGCGTAACCGGGTCGGATTGCCACAACATTGCACAAGCCGGGGTCATGCCGGCAATGAGACCGCGCACCTGCAGGGCCTAGCCTCCTGGTGCTCTGGAGAGGTCGGCGCACGCTGGCCCGATCCGGGCCGAGGGACGCTGATCTAGTAAGCCGCAGCGGCGAGGGCGCAGCCGAAGTCAAGGGTTGCCCGCCGTTTTTCGTCTCCATCCGGCAGGTCCAGTCCGGTCCCGCCGGGCCCAATGTCAGCAATGACCAAAATAGAAGAAGTGGCAATTCAGGCATGATCGAACTCAGCGATTCGAGCGGCGCGGCAGACTGGGCGGCCGACTGGAACGAGATCAGCGAAGGTCTGCGCAAGGACCTGGGTGCCCAGATCCACACCCAGTGGATCCGCCCCATCCGCCCCGGCAGCTTCGAGCCCGCCTCCGGTCAGTTGCACCTGCACCTGCCGTCCGAATTTTCCGCCAACTGGGTGCGCGAGCGCTTTGCCGATCGGCTGGCGCTGGCCTGGAAGATCGTGCGCCCCGAAGTGCGCAGCGTCGCCATTGCCGCAGCTCCCCGCGAGGCCGAGATCGCGCGTCCGCGCATGCCCGCGCCGGTAACGCCGATCGCGGCCGCACCGCGCGCCGCTGATAATGGCAACCGCATCGCGCTCGATCCCTCGCAGCTCTTCTCGGGCTTCATCACCGGTCAGTCGAACGTGCTCGCGTTCAACGCTGCGCAGCGCATGGCTGCCGCGGAAAAGCCGCTGTTCAGCCCGCTCTATCTCAAGGCCGCGACTGGCCAGGGCAAGACGCATCTGCTCCACGCCATCGGCAATGCCTATGCCGTGGCCAATCCGCAGGCGCGCATCTGCTACTGCCCGGCGGAGAAGTTCATGAACGATTTCGTCAGCGCCATCCAGCGCGGCGATTCGATGGCGTTCAAGGCGCGGCTGCGCAGCTTCGACATGCTGCTGGTCGACGACATCCAGTTCATCATCGGCAAGAATTCGACCCAGGAGGAGTTCCTCCACACGATCGACGCGATCCTGGGCGCGGGCAAGCGCCTCGTCGTCACCTCGGACCGCGCGCCCCAGGCGCTGGACGGAGTCGACCAGCGCCTGCTCTCGCGGCTCGCCATGGGTCTGGTTGCCGACATCCAGCCCGCCGATATCGAGCTGCGCCGCGCCATCCTGCGCGCCAGGGTCGAGCAGATGCGCATGGGCGATATTCCCGAAGAGGTGACCGAGTTCCTCGCGCGCACGATCAGCCGCAATGTCCGTGAACTGGTCGGCGGGCTCAACAAGCTGATGGCCTATGCCCAGATTACCGGACAGCAGGTCACGCTGGCGCTGGCCGAAGAGCAGCTCTCCGATCTGCTCAGCGCCAATCGCCGCCGCATCACCATCGACGAGATCCAGCGCGCCGTCTGCCAGTTCTACAAGGTCGACCGCGCCGAAATGTCATCGAAGCGCCGCGCCCGCGCGGTGGTGCGCCCGCGCCAGGTGGCGATGTATCTCGCCAAGGTGCTGACCCCGCGCTCCTATCCCGAGATCGGCCGCAAGTTCGGCGGACGCGATCATTCGACGGTGATCCACGCTGTCCGCCTGATCGAGGACCTGCGCACCCGCGATGCCGATATGGACGGCGACGTGCGCGCGCTGCTGCAGCAACTGGAAAGCTGAGCACCGCCCGATTGAGCAGCTTTTCGTTCTCCGGCGAAAGCCGGAGCCCAGGAGCGCCAGGCGCAACATCGCTCTGGATTCCGGCTTTCGCCGGAAAACGGATGAATTGATCGGCGTTCGGCATTAGAGCACTGGCCATGCCCCTCTCCCCTACCCAGCTCGAACGCCATGCCCGGCATATCGTGCTGCCCGAGATCGGCGGCGCGGGCGTGGCGAAGCTCGCCGCCGCGCATGTCGTGCTGGTCGGCATGGGCGGCATCGGCTGCCCGGCGCTGCAATATCTCGCCGCCGCCGGCATCGGGCGGCTGACGCTGATCGATGGCGATGCGGTGGACCTTTCCAACCTCCAGCGCCAGACGCTGTTCACACCAGCAGATGTCGGACAGCCCAAGGCCGAGGTCGCCGCCGCCTGGGTGCGCCGCTTCGACCCCGAACTGCAAGTCACGGCCCTTGCCGAACGATTGACGCCGGACAATTCCGCTGTCCTACTCGCCGATGCCGATGTCGTGCTCGACGGCACCGACAATTTTGCGACGCGGCTGCTGGTATCGGATACGCTGACCGCTCTTCACATTCCGCTGGTCAGCGCGGCGATCGGGCGGTTCCAGGGGCAGATCGGCACATTCCGCGGCTGGTTGCCGGATGCGCCCTGCTATCGCTGCTTTGTCGGCGACGCATTTGATGCCGAGGATTGCGACACCTGCGCCGAACAAGGCGTGCTGGGCGCGATGGTCGGGCTGGTCGGCTCGCTCGCGGCCATGGAGGTCGTGCGCGCGATCACCGGCTTTGGCGACGACCCGCGCGGCAAGCTGCACCTGATCGACGGGCTCTCGCCGCTCTGGCGCACGCTCAGGATCGCCAAGGACCCCGAGTGCAAGGCTTGCGGGGGGACGGCGCCGG
>CAXRCQ010000408.1:0-8413 GCA_964228845.1 Blastomonas sp. | reverse complement strand
ATCGGGATAGGCATCGAGCGTGACTTCGGCCGGTTGCCCGACCCGCATGTGATCGAGATCGGTCTCCTTGAAATTGGCCTCGATCCAGCTGCGATCGTCCACGACCAATGTCAACGCGGGCAGGCCCACGACCATCGCCTGACCCTTTTGCAGCCGATCGGCCTGCACGACGCGGCCGCTCATCGGCGCGCGTATCACAGTGCGCGCGAGGTTGAGCGCTGCCGTCTCGCGGCGCACGCGCGCCTGCGCGATGGCGGGATTGACGCCGGGGACCGCGCTGCCGGTCGCCAACTTGGCGCGGGCATCGGCGGCATCGGCCTGCGCAGCCCGCAACTGCTCGCGCGCCATCTGGACGCGGCGCTCTGCCTCGTCGAGCCGGGCCTTGGTGGTGAAGCCGCGCGCCATCAGCGCCTGCTGGCGCTCCAGGTCGATCTTCGCATAGTCGATCGCATCCTGCGCGGCAGCGATGCCGACCCCGGTCGAACGCGCCTCGCTGGCGAGCGTCGCGACCGACACTTCGGCCCCGGCGATATCGGCATCGGCCTGGCGCACGGCGAGTTCATAGGGTTGCGGGTCGATGCGGAACAGCACGTCGCCCGCCTTGACCGCCATGTTCTCGCGCACCCGCACGTCGATGATCGGGCCGCCGACTTCGGAGGTGACTGCCACCTTGTCCTGCTGGACATAGGCATTGTCGGTCGAGACATAGCGCCCGCCCGAAAGCCAGTGATAGCCACCCGCCACCGCCAGCGCGAGCGGGACCGAGATCATCACCACGCGCTTCAGCCATTTGCGCGGGGCCTTCTCCGCTGGCGGCTGAGGCGTCGGCGCGGGGGAGGGGGCACCTTGGGGCGGATCGATTTCGGTCATGTCATCGCCCACCGATATGCGTTCGTCGCGATCAAGCATCGACAGCCTCCTTGCGCGAAAGATTGGCGCGCACCCGCTCCACCAGGCCGGCGAGCGTCTGTCGCTCCTCATCGCTCAGGCCGCCAAAGGCATGGTCCTCGACCCGCTTCGCCTCGACTTCAAGCTGCCGGATCAGCCCGTCGGTCTTGTCGGTCAGATACAGGTTCCACGCCCGTCGATCATTGGGGTCGGCCTTGCGGCACACCATGCCGCTATCGGCCAGCCGGTCGATCATGCGTGACAGCGTGATCGGCTCCACCTCGAGCAGATCGGCCAGCTCGCTTTGCCGCATGCCCGGTTCGCGCTTCAGCCGCGCGACGGTGCGCCATTGAAGGCTGGTCATGCCGAGATCGCGCAGCGTGCCGTCGAGCGTCCTGCGGTAGAGCCGCGCGGTATCGTTAAGGAGAAATCCGACCGAGTCTGTCATGGCATGCGATATAATAGCATATGACATTATATGGAAGTGCAGTAATTACAATTCCCATTGCGGAAAACGCAATCTTTTGGCAGTCTGTATGTCATGACATTGACAGCAGACATCTTCTGGTCGTTCCGCTCACCCTATAGCTATCTGGCGATGCGCCGCTATCGCATGATGGAAGAGCAATATGACCTGCAGCTCAATCTGCGCCCGGTCTATCCGCTGGCGGTGCGCGAGCCGACATTCTTCGAACGCAACCATCCTGGCTGGCTGCGCTACACGCTGACCGACGTGTTCCGCCTCGCGCAATATCTCGGTATCCCGTTTTTCCCGCCCAATCCCGATCCGATCGTGCAGGACATGGCGACGCGGACGATCGCGGCGGACCAGCCCTATATCTATCACATCACGCGCATGGGCCAGGTTGCCGCGCGCAGGGGCAGGAGCCTCGCCTTTTGCGACGAGGTGTCGCAGCTCATCTGGGGTGGCACCGCGAACTGGCACGAGGGCGATCATCTTGCGGGCGCTGCCGAGCGCGCCGGGCTCGACCTGGCCGAGCTCGACGCGATCGCAGCGTCCGATGCCGAGGCGCTCGATGCCGAACTTGCCGCCAACCAGGAAGCGCTCGAAATGGCCGGGCACTGGGGCGTTCCGACACTGGTGTTCCAAGGCGAACCCTTTTTCGGCCAGGACCGCATCGGACTTGCCATCTGGCGCATGGAGCAGGCAGGCCTTAAAGAGCGGGGATGACCGCTTCCAACGCCAGCATCACCACCACCCGCATTCGCTCCTTCGACGGCACCGAGCTTGCCGTGCATGAAACGGGGGAGGGCAGGCCGCTGCTGCTGCTGCATGGGCTGTTTTCCAGCGCGGAGACCAACTGGATCAAGTTCGGCCATGCAGCGAGGCTGGCGGCAGCGGGCTTTCGGGTGATCATGCCCGATCTGCGCGCGCATGGCCAAAGCGCGGCCCCGCATGATCCAGTGTCCTATCCGCATGACGTGCTGGTCGATGATGCGCTGTCGCTGATCGATACGCTGGGCCTCGAGGATTTCGATCTGGGCGGTTTCTCGCTGGGTGCGCGGACCACGGCCAAGCTGCTCGCCAGCGGTGTCACGCCGCGCAGGGCGATTCTCGCGGGCATGGGCTGGGAAGGGCTGACCGGCTGGGCGCGGCGGCGCGATTTCTTCGTTACCGCGATCGACCGGCGCGACGAGGTCAAGCGGGGCGATCCGCATTTCATGGCGGTCGCCTTCATGAAGACGCAGGGCATCGACCCGGTCGCCGCCCGGCTGCTGCTTGACAGTTTCGGGGTGGTCGATACCGATGCGCTGGTCGCGCGCGATGTGCCGGTGCTGGTGGTCTGCGGCGCGGACGACCAGGACAATGGTTCCGCCCCCGAACTGGCGCACCAGCTCAGCCATGCGACCTATCGCGAGATCAAGGGCACGCATATGTCGAGCGTGATCGAGCCCGCGCTGGCCGACGAAATGGTTTCATTTCTGACCACTTGACGCTGCCGCGCTGCGGTTCCATCGTCCCGCGCGAATTGCCGTTCGCACAAGGACCAGCCACATGAAATCGCTCCAATCGCTTGCATCCGTGATCGCCCTGTCGGTCGCGACGGTCGCCTCTCCCGCCCTTGCCGAAGACGCCGCGCCGCAAACGACCGCCGCTGCCAAGCCGACTGCTGCGGAAGCGGAAGCCTTTGTCGCGGCGGCAGAAAAGGAGCTGTTCGAATATACCGTCTCAGCGGGGCGGGTTTTCTGGATCAACTCGACCTATCTGACCGACGACACCAATGCGCTGGCCGCCGAGGTGGGGGCCAAGGGCACCGAGATGCAGGTGCGCTTTGCGCTCGAGGCGGCGAAGTATAAAGACGTTCCCGGCCTGAGCGCCGAAACGCGGCGCAAGCTCGACAAGCTTCGCGGAGGCATCGTGCTGCCCGCACCGACCACCGAGGGCGCGGCCGCGGAGCTCAACACCATCGCGACCGAACTGCAGTCGATCTACGGCAAGGGCAAGGGCACGCTCGACGGCAAGCCGGTCAGCGGATCGGACATCGAGGCGGCGATGGGCGATGTCCGCGATCCCGCCAAGCTCAAGGAAATGTGGGTCAGCTGGCACGACAATGTCGGCGCGCCGATGAAGGACGATTATGCGCGCATGGTCGAGATCGCCAACCAGGGCGCGCGCGAGCTGGGCTTCAAGAATGTCGGCGCAATGTGGCGCGGTCAATATGACATGAGCGCCGACGAGTTTGCCGCGCTCACCGAGAAGCTGTGGCAGCAGGTCAAGCCGCTCTATGACGACCTGCACTGCTACACACGCACCAAGCTCAACGAGAAATATGGCGATGCGGTGCAGCCCAAGACCGGTCCGATCCGTGCCGACCTGCTCGGCAACATGTGGGCGCAGGAATGGGGCAATATCTATGACGTCGTAGCCCCAGCGGGCGCGGGCGATATCGGCTATGACGTTACCGAACTGCTCAAGGCGAAGGACTACGATCCGCTCAAGATGGTAAAGGGCGGCGAGGGCTTCTTTTCTTCGCTGGGCTTTGCGCCGTTGCCCGAGACCTTCTGGCAGCGCTCGCAATTCGTCAAACCGCGGGACCGCGAGGTCGTGTGCCACGCCTCGGCCTGGGATATCGACAACAAGGACGATATCCGCATCAAGATGTGCATCAAGGTGAATGCCGACGACTTCACCACCATCCATCACGAGCTGGGGCACAATTATTACCAGCGCGCCTATAACCAGCAGGATCCGCTGCATCTCGACGGTGCCAATGACGGCTTTCATGAGGCGATCGGAGACATGATCGCGCTGTCGATCACGCCCGATTATCTGGTCGAGATCGGCCTGCTCGACAAGGCCAGGGTGCCGGGGGCCGACAAGGATCTGGGGCTGCTGCTGCGCCAGGGAATGGACAAGCTGGCTTTCCTGCCCTTCGGCCTGCTGGTCGATCGCTGGCGCTGGGGCGTGTTCGACGGCTCGATCAAGCCTGCCGATTACAACGATGCCTGGACGGCGCTGCGCCTGCAATATCAGGGCATTGTTCCGCCTGCCGAGCGGCCCGAAAATGCGTTCGATCCGGGCGCGAAATATCATATTCCCGGGAACACGCCCTATACCCGCTATTTCCTGGCGCGCATCCTGCAGTTCCAGGTCTACAAGGCGGCGTGCGATATCGCCGGGTGGAAGGGGCCGCTCCACCGCTGCAGCTTCTACGGCAACAAGCAGGTGGGCGAGCGCCTGAACGCGATGCTGGAAATGGGGGCGTCCAAGCCCTGGCCCGATGCGCTCGAAGCCTTTACCGGTTCGCGCGAGATGGACGGCGGCGCGCTGGTCGAATATTTCGCGCCGCTTCAGACCTGGCTCAAGGAGCAGAACAAGGGCAGGCAATGCGGCTGGTAAGCCGCGCCAGCCTTATCCGGATTCCAAACTATAGAGGCCAGTGTGCGGCTTTCGAGCCGCACACTGGCCTCTGTGATTGAGGGATTGAAACTTTGGGGCCTGCTTTCCTGAAGCGGGGGGCGCCTCTATCCGGAAAACAGGCCCCGAGACACCGCGCGTGAGGGAATCGCGCGCTGCGCCTGACTGGGGGTCGATCAGTGAACGTTGTACGGCTCGCCTGCTGCGCTGGCGGTCGTGGGAACGACGTTCTGATCGACATAATCGCTATTTTCATCCGTGGCAAGCGCCGCAGAATTCTTGCCGCGACGCGACAGCGCAACGGCTGCTGCGATCAGGGCAATCCCGCCCGCCGCCAGCCCGAGCGCGAGCGCTGGATGCGCCCTGGCCTGCTGTGCTGCGTAGCGGCTGTTCTCGCTCACCTTCTCGGAAAGCTCACGCGCGGCGACCGAAAGTCGCTCGCTGGCATCCTGGGCCAGTTCGCCTGCCTTGTCACGCAACGGACCCATTTCGGTGGTCAGGGTCTTGGCATTGTCGGTGATGATGGCGGCAGCAGCCGAGGCGTTGCGCTTGGCGAGATCCGAGGCGATGCGGGCGTTTTCCGCGATCACTTCGCCCGCCAGACGGGCTGTTTCGGTCGCCTTGGCGCGCAGTTCGTCGCGGTTCTCGTTGACCGAAGCAAAGGCGCTGGCGGCTTCGGTGCGCGCGCGCTCAGCCAGGTTCAATGCGTCGGTCTTGATCCGCTCTGCAGCGGTCTTGATGGCATCACTCATGGTGATCTCCTTGTACAAACAGGTAATTGGGTCCCCTGCACCGTGTTGATTACGCCGATGCCACCAGAATGTTCCGTCGCGTTCCGATCTGAGTGCGATTTCTTTCGATGACAGCCTATGCAAACGGCCACCGGATCGCTCCGGTGGCCGCTGGCTGGTATTCAAGGTACGTCTGGTCTGGGATCAGGCCGCCGGCTCAAGCACCGGCTTGGCTTTTTTTGGCCCGTCTCCCCGGTCGTCGGATGCGTCCTGCATCTTCTGATAGGGCGAGGCATAGCGCTGGTGCAGATCCTGCCATTCCATCACCATGCTGCCGCCGGTCGCCTTATGCTGCTTTTCCCAAGCGCCCAGCATGTCGAGGCACGCATGGTCGATATGGTCGAGATGCTCGACATGGACGTGGACTTCGCGGCCCGGCTTCACCGTTTCCAGCACGCTGGCAAGTCGCGGGATCGAGAAGAAGGTAGCGGAGCCGTGCAGGAACACGTCGGTGCGGCCTGCCATCTCGTCATCTTCCAGATCGACCCGGACATGGGTGAAGGTATAGACGACCTTGGCGGTCGCCAGCACGAAGCCGATGATCACGCCGGTGAGCAGATCGAATACCACGATGCCGCCCAGAGTGGCGAAATAGATGGCGAGTTCGACGCGGCCGTACGAGGCGATCTTCTTGATCTGCGCGATATTGACCAGCTTGTAGCCGGTATAGACCAGGATCGCGGCGAGGGCGGCGGTCGGGATCAGCGCCAGCAGCCAGGGCAGCGCAACGACGGTGGCGAGGATCCAGAAGCCGTGCATGATCGACGAAAGCCGCGACTTGCCACCGGCCTGAACGTTGGCCGATGAACGCACGATCACGCCCGTCATCGGCAGCGCGCCCACCGCGCCGCACAGCATGTTGCCGATGCCCTGCGCCCGCAGTTCCTTGTCATATTTGGTGCGCGGACCCGTGTGCATCTGATCGACGGCAGTAGCGCAAAGCAGCGTTTCGGCGCTGGCGACAAAGGCGAAGACCACGCCGAGCAGCAGGATTTCCATCGTCAGGCCGCGCTGGAGCGCTTCCGTGGTGGGGATGTTGAGCGAGGCGACGATATTGTCGGGAACGGTCACGCGGTTGATGTCGAACCCGGCAAAGGCGGCAACCAGCGTCCCGACGATCACCGCGACCAGCGGAGCAGGGACCATCGCAAGCTGCTTGGGCTTGAACTGGTTCCACAGCAGGATCGCGGCGATGGTGGCCACGCCGGTGATCGCCGCGAGGTGATGGCTGTCCATCGCCATGGGGAAGATTGCCTTGTAGATCGCCTCGGGGATCGACAGCAGGTTCTGGATGCCGCTGCCGCGCGGGCTGTCATCGATCATCACATGGAATTGCGAGCCCAGGATCAGCACGCCGATGCCCGCGAGCATGCCGTGAATGACCGACGGCGAGATGGCGCGGAACCATTGGCCCAGCCGGGCAATGCCCGCAATCAGCTGCAAGGCCCCGGCGATCAGGCCGACAACCCCCATCATGATCAGGCCTTGTTCCTGGACGAGCTGATAGCACAGGACCGCAAGGCCGGCGGCGGGGCCGCTGACCTGAAGCGGCGAGCCCGCCAGCGACCCGACGACAATCCCGCCGATGATCCCGGTGATCAGGCCGAGCGCGGGCGGCGCGCCCGATGCGATCGCGACGCCCAGACAGAGCGGAAGCGCCACGAGAAAGACGACGACCGAAGCGAGCAGGTCTTGCGGCCAGCTTCGCTTCATCGTCTCGAATTCGCCCATCTGGGCGGTTGCTGCAGTCATGACCAGTGTCCTTGAATGAGGCGTTTCTCAGGTTCCGATCAGGCGGCGCACTGATGCTTTTCGAGCGCCAGAGCGGCCATTTCGCTGGCATAATGTTCGTGCACCGGGCTGAACTTGCCGGTCGCTTCATCATAAGCGGTCACATCGCCCGTCTTGATATCGTAGACCCAGCCGTGCAGCTGCAACTCGCCCTTTGCGAGCTGGACCGCGACGCTGGGATGCGTCTTGAGATGATTGAGCTGCAGAATGACATTCTGCTCGAGCAGCATCTTCATCCGCGCATCGTCGTCCAGATCGGTGCCGAGATGCTTCACCACCTCGACCGCCGCACGCGAATAGCCCAGCCATTCGCGGACATGCGGCAGGCTGTCGAGACCCTCGGGGTTCATTGCGCCCTTCATCGCGCCGCATTCGGTGTGACCGCAGATCACGATGTGCGGCACCTTCAGCGCAGCGACCGCGAATTCGATCGACGCGGTCATGCCGCCGGTCTGCTGGGTGTGCGGGGGCACGATGTTGCCGGCATTGCGGCAGATGAATAGCTCGCCCGGATCGGTCTGGGTGATCATCGCGGTCTCGATGCGCGAATCCGAGCAGGTGATGAACAGCGCTTCGGGTGACTGGCCCTTGGCAAGGCTCTCGAAAAGCTCCTGCTTCTCGGGGAAGACTTCGGTCTGGAAGCGGACGACGCCGGCGGCGAAATGGGGCATGGGGAGGCTCCTTGTTGAGGCTGTAGGTGGGTTGATCAGGACCAGAGTTCACGCACCTCGCGCAAATCTCCGGCCAAGGCCGCAGGGGCACGGGCCTCGACAAAGGCGAGCCCGTCGGTGATCCAGCCGGCAATCTGCGGCTGGGCCAGGCGATAGAGATGCTGACGGCCATTGCGCCGTTCCTCGACCATGCGCGCAGTGCGCAACAGGCTGAGATGCTGGGAAAGACGCGTCGGCGGCAGGTTCAGTTTTTCCGCAAGTGTCGTGACATCGCACTCGCCGGTGCGCAGTTCCTCGATCAGGCGTATCCGGTCCGGATGCGCAATCAGCTTGAAGACCTCGGCCAGTGCGCGGGCGACAGGGACACGGTGCGGCATGCCATCGCGTCTGGC
>CAXRCQ010000407.1:0-6060 GCA_964228845.1 Blastomonas sp. | reverse complement strand
TCGATGGGACGGTTGCCGATCGCGCAGCCGCCGGGCAGCGAGACGGTCGCCTCGCCCGCGCGCGCGAGCAGCGGGCCCAGCACCAGGATCGAGGCGCGCATCTTGCGCACGAGGTCATAGGGCGCGACGGTCGACGTCACCCGGCCCGCGCGCAGCGTCATCACCCGGCCGAAATCCTCGGGCCGCGCGCCCTCGATCATCGTCGACACGCCGAGCTGGTTGAGCAGATGGCCGAAGCTGTCGACATCGGCGAGCCGCGGCAGGTTGCGCAGCGTCAGCGGCTCATCGGTCAGCAGCGCGCACGGCAGCAGCGTCAGCGCGCTGTTCTTGGCTCCGGAAATGGGAATACGGCCCGAGAGCGGCTTGCCGCCGCGAATGATGATCTTGTCCATCGCCGCTGTTTAGCGGCTGCGCGGGCTGGTGCAAGAGGGGGGCAAGGCCCGGAAGGTCAAACCTTCTCGAGCGTGCATTGCAGCGGGTGCTGGTTCTGCCGGGCGAAATCCATCACCTGATTCACCTTGGTCTCGGCGACCTCATAGGTGAAGATGCCGCAAACGCCGACACCCTTCTGGTGGACGTGGAGCATCACGCGGGTCGCCTCGTCCATGTTCATGCTGAAGAAGCGCTTCAGCACCAGCACCACGAATTCCATTGGGGTGTAATCGTCGTTCAGCATCAGCACCTTGTACTGGCTGGGCTTTTTCGACTTGGCGCGGGTCTTGACCGCGATGCCGATATCGGGCGGGCCGTCATCGTCCTCGCGATCGGGTCCGGCGCGCACGACAAGGTCGGCATCGCTTGCCACATTGGCAGCGAGGCGTCGCGGAGACGCTGAACGGATTGTCGTGCTGTGCATAGGCTGTCCCGAATATCGTATTTCGCTGCGATCAGGCAAGGGGCTGCGCGCAAAATGCGACGCGCCATCCCTTCGCCCTGACGCAGCCGTCTAGCGCCGATTCGGTTACTCTGGCGTTTCCCGGCGGTTTCCGTTAGGGGCGCGGCCATGCATTTTCTCGATCAAGCCAAGATTTTCATCCGCTCGGGTGCGGGCGGACAGGGTGCCGTGTCCTTCCGCCGCGAAAAATATGTCGAATATGGCGGCCCCGATGGCGGCAATGGCGGCAAGGGCGGCGACATCATCTTCGAAGCGGTCCGCGGTTTGAACACGCTGATCGACTTTCGCTATACCCAGCATTTCAAGGCGAAGCGCGGCACCGGCGGTATGGGCCGTAACCGCACCGGCGCAGGCGGCGACGATCTGGTCATCAAGGTGCCGGTGGGCACGCAGATCCTGTCCGAGGACAAGGAGGACGTGCTCGCCGATTTCACCCATGCGGGGCAACGCATCACCCTGCTGCGGGGCGGCGATGGCGGACGCGGCAACCTGAGCTATGCCACCAGCACCAACCGCGCGCCGCGCCAGCACGGGCCGGGCTGGCCGGGCGAGGAGCTATGGGTGTGGCTGCGGCTGAAGCTGATGGCCGATGCCGGGCTGGTCGGGCTGCCCAATGCGGGCAAGTCCACCTTCATCAACCAGGTGACCAACGCGCATGCCAAGGTGGGCGACTATCCGTTCACGACATTGCGCCCGCAATTGGGCGTGGTGCGGCATCGCAACCGCGAATTCGTGCTCGCCGATATCCCCGGCCTGATCGAGGGCGCAGCGGAGGGTGCCGGCATCGGTGACCGGTTCCTAGGCCATATCGAGCGTTGCCAGGTGCTGATCCATCTGATCGACGCGAACGGCGACGATCCGGTCGAGGCCATGCGCATCGTCGATGGCGAGCTGGAAAATTATGGCGCGGGGCTGGACGAGAAGCCGAAGCTGGTCGCGCTCAACAAGGGCGACCTGCTCGACGACGAACTGATGCAGCATTTCGCCAGTGAGCTGGTCGCGGCGGGCGCGGACCGGGTGTTCCCGATCTCGGGCGCGACCGGCAAGGGCATCGAGCAATTGTTCGACGCGCTGCTCGACTATCTGCCGCACGTGACCGCGACCGAACAGCCCGAGGGCGTCGACCCCGATCGCGACGACGAGCCGGGCACATGGTCGCCAGTTTGAGCGGGCCACAAAATTGATTTAATTCGCCCCCATTTCCGTTTGTCCCGAGCCCTTCGGCTGGCTGGCAAAACCAGCCGCTCAGGGTAAACCAAGGTCGAGGGACGTGTTCGCGACCCAATCCGTACACGTCCCTCGACTACGCTCGGGAACTCGGAAAAGGGCGGCTCAGGGACGTTAATCGAGATGTCTGTACTGTGGTTGAAACTATAGCATGGAAGAGCGAATGACCCCCTCCCCCCTCTCCCCCGCGAATTGCCCCTTGCTGGTCGTCAAGGTCGGCTCGGCGCTGCTCGTCGCGCCCGAGGGCAAGGTGCGGCGCGAATGGCTCGCCTCGCTGGCTGCCGACATTGCCAGGCGCATTCAGGAAGGCCAGCGGATCGTCATCGTCTCCTCGGGCGCGATCGCGCTCGGCGCGCGGCGGCTGGGCCTGCCCAAGGGCGGGCGCGCGAGCCTGGAGGATGCGCAGGCCGCCGCTGCCACCGGCCAGATCGCATTGAGCCAATGCTGGGCCGAATTGCTCGGCGAGCACGGCATCACCGCTGCGCAGATGCTGGTGACGCTCGACGATCTGGAGGATCGCCGCCGCTTCCTCAACGCCTCGGCGACGCTGCGCCGCCTGATCGCGCTCAATGTCGTGCCGGTGATCAACGAGAATGATTCGGTCGCGACCGAGGAAATCCGCTTCGGTGACAATGACCGGCTCGCCGCGCGGATCGCGCAGGCCGCAGGCGCGGGCGGCGTGGTGCTGCTTTCGGACGTCGACGGGCTCTACACCGCCAATCCGAAGAACGACCCCGATGCCCGGCTCGTCGAGAGCGTCGCGCGGATCGATGCGCGGATACGCGCGATGGCCGATGGCGGCTCCGCTTCGGGAATGGGATCGGGGGGGATGACCTCCAAGCTGGAGGCGGCGCGGATCGCGACCAGTGCGGGCGCGCATCTCGCGATCGCCAACGGGACGCACGACCATCCCCTGCAACGTCTGGACGAGACCGGGCGCTGCACCGTGTTCACCGCCGGCAAGCAGGGCAAGGGCCGCAAGCTCTGGCTCGCCGGACGGATGACCGCGCGCGGCCGGATCACCGTGGATGCAGGCGCAGTCACTGCGCTCGCCAGGGGATCGAGCCTGCTGCCCGCCGGTGCGACGGCCATCGAGGGCAGGTTCGCGCGCGGCGACGTGATCGAGATTGCAGGCCCCGGCGGCGAGGTGATCGCGCGCGGCCTCAGCGAATATGATGCTGCCGATGCCGCACGGATCATCGGCCTGCGCAGCGATGCCATCGCCGACGTCCTGGGCTATGCGCCGCGGAGCGCGCTCGTCCATCGCGACCAGATGGTGCTACTATGAGCGTGATCGCGATGACCGGCGGCACCGGCTTTGTCGGCGGTGCTGCGATCGACCAGGCGCTCGCGGCGGGGCACAGCGTCCGCGCGCTAGCCCGCAAGCCACAGCGGACACGCGAGGGCGTCACCTGGGTGCGGGGCGCGCTCGACGATCCGGCCAGCCTTGCCGCGCTGTGCGAGGGGGCCGATGTCGTGCTGCACATCGCCGGCGTGGTCAACGCGCCCGACCGCGCGGGCTTTGTCGCGGGCAATATCACCGGCACCGAAAACATGCTCGCGGCGGCAAAGGAGGCAGGCGTGATGCGCTTCGTCCATGTCTCGTCGCTCGCCGCGCGCGAACGCGCCCTTTCCAACTATTGCTGGTCCAAGGCCGAGGCGGAGGACCGGGTCATCGCATCGGATCGTGACTGGATCATGGTCCGTCCGCCCGCCGTCTATGGCCCGGGCGATACCGAGATGCTCGACCTGTTCCGCATGGCAGCAAAAGGCCTGGTCATGCTGCCGCCGAGCGGGCGCCTGTCGGTGATCCATGTCGCCGATCTGGCAGCCTTGCTGGTGCGGCTCGCCGCCGGTGCCGGCGAGTCCCGGGCGATTTACGAGGCCGATGACGGAACCCCGCAGGGCTGGAGCCATGAGGGCTTTGCCGATGCGCTGGGCCGCGCCGTCGGACGCAAGGTGCGCACCGCGCGCGCACCGAAGCTCGGCCTGTTCATGGCCGCGCGCGCCGACCGGTTGCTGCGTGGCCCCAAGGCGAAGCTCACCCCTGATCGTGCGCGCTATATAGCGCATAGCGACTGGACATCCGATCCGCTGCGCCGCCCGCCGCGCGATCTGTGGCAGCCGGAAATTCCCACGCCCAAGGGGCTGGCCGAAACCGCGCGCTGGTATCGCGCCGAAGGCTGGCTCAAACGCTGATGATCGGGCGGCCCAGAGCCATTTCCACGATGAACAGCGCAAACGTGATGCTGAGGCCGATCAGGAACAGCCGATAGGCGAGGCCCAGATAACGGTATTTCTTGTGCTGCAGCACCAAGCCGTTCTGGTGGACATCGCGCAGCATGGTGCGGAAGATCGTCTCGTCCATATGCAGCTGGTCCAGCACCAGATCGGCAAAATCGTCCTCGGCCATGGCCGAAAAATTGCCGAAGAACATGAAGTTGGTCGATCCGGGCGGTACATCGGCCTTCGGCCTGGGCGTCCCGCGCACCGAGGGAAGGATCGCGAACACCGCGCACATCGCGGAGAGAAACGCGAACAGCGCCAGCACCATCAGCGGCAGGCTGACATTGCCGCCGCGCGCCTGACCCACCGCGATGGTGAACACGACGAAGGTCGCGCCCATCAGGATGCTCGCCTTCTGATCGGCCATCTGGCTGAGCGCGAGATTGGTCTGCACCGAGGTGCGGACCAGATGGATGGCGTGCGGGGAGAAGGTGTGCGGCGTCTGCGGCCAGGGGCTCGGGATCGCCGGACGGCTCGCATCGATTCGCATTTTCGTGACACCCTCTTCCATGACAGATTGATGACACAGCCGCACCGCGCTTGACAAGCGGCACCGCACTGCCCTTCTGGCTGCAACAAGCTGCCGCGATTGTGCCGCATTCGCGGGGCATGGGCAGACCCAACCGCTACGGACGAAAGCAGATCATGACCGACACCGCCATCTACGACCGGATTGCAGCCCAGATCGAACCCTTCAACAAGAAGGGCGTCGAGCTGACCGAGAGCACCACCTTCGCCTCGGACCTCGAATGGGACAGCCTGACCGTCATGGATTTCGTCGCGGCGATCGAGGACGAGTTCGACATCATCATCACCATGAACATGCAGGCCGAGATCGAGACCGTCGGCCAGCTCGTCGCCGCGGTCGAGAAGCTCACCGCCTGACCTGCGCACTCCTGCGCCCCCCAATCACCATCGCAGAGACCCGTAAATGACCGACATGTTTTCCAAGTTCGACGCCCTGATCGGCGAGCGCGAGGCGCTGCTTTCCACCGGCGTGCGCGATCCCTTCTCGCTCGTGATGGAGTCGGTCAAATCGCCCACCGTGGCGATGTGCAACGGCAAGGAGACGATCCTGCTCGGCACCTACAATTACATGGGCATGACCTTCGACGACGACGTGCTCGAGGCGGGCAAGCAGGCGCTCGACAATTTCGGATCGGGCACCACCGGCAGCCGCGTGCTCAACGGCACCTATGCCGGGCACCGCGAATGCGAGGAAGCGCTGAAGGAATTCTATGGGATGGACCATGCGATGGTCTTTTCCACCGGATACCAGGCGAACTTGGGCATCATCTCGACCATGGCGGGCAAGGACGATTACATCATCCTCGATATCGACAGCCATGCCTCGATCTATGACGGCTGTGCGCTCGGCAATGCGCAGATCGTCGCCTTCCGCCACAATGATGTCGAGGCGCTGGACAAGCGGCTCAAGCGCCTGCCCCCCGACGCGGGCAAGCTGGTCGTGCGGGAAGGCGTCTATTCGATGCTCGGCGATATGGCACCGCTCAAGGAGATGGTCGCGATCTCCAAGGCCGCAGGCGCGATGGTGCTGGTCGACGAGGCGCATTCGATGGGCTTTATCGGCGAGCATGGCCGCGGCGTCGCCGAGGCGGCAGGCGTGATCGACGATGTCGATTTCATCATCG
>CAXRCQ010000406.1:0-8708 GCA_964228845.1 Blastomonas sp. | reverse complement strand
ATCTGCGTGCTCGACGAGGTCGATGCGCCCCTCGACGATGCCAATATCGACCGGTTCTGTGAACTTCTCGACCATATGGCGGAGGTTACCGACACCCGGTACCTCATCGTCACCCACAATGCCGTCACGATGAGCCGCATGCACCGCCTGTTCGGCGTGACCATGGTCGAACGCGGGGTGAGCCGACTGGTCTCGGTCGACCTGGGCGGTGCCGAGCGGCTGCTGGCGATGGAATAGCTTGACGCGGCGGTTTTTTGTAGTTCCACAAAATATCTGACCCCGAGACCGGACTGTGATCGTGACGGCTGAGAAAAACGCCTGGATTGATCCCGACGACGCACCCGAATGGACTGACGACCAGTTCCGCCGTGCCGCCGTCTGGCATGGCGACAAGCTCATCCGTCCTGCCGATGGCACCCTCACCCGCCCAGGCCGACCCAGGTCCGACAATCCCAAGAAACAAGTAACGCTCAGGCTGGACAGCGCCGTGCTCGAGGGCTTTCGCGCGACCGGCCCCGGCTGGCAGAGCCGGATCAACGCCGAGCTGCGCAAGGCATTGAAGCTCAAGGATTAACCTCGCAGCCATCGGCGGCTTGAACAAATGTACAGGCGCGTGCGCGCAGTCACACACTATTGTGCCGATTATGGCAAATGAGCGGTTAACGGCGCTTGACACGCGCCGTTACCGATAAGACCATTTTGGCGGGGACGATCGACAATGCCAGATTCGAATTCGGACGCGCTTTCCGAAATGCGCGCCGCCAACCTGCACCTGCAGGCCACGATTGACGGACTGCGCCAGGCCCTGGAAGCTGCGGCCAATGACGCCGACCGCCAGATGACGCGCGCCCGGTCCGAAGAGGCCGCTCGGCTGGCCGATCTCACCGCCACCATTCAGCAGATGCGCGACGAGATGGAAGCGCAGCAGCGCGCGCATGACCAGGCCCTGCAGGCCGAACGCGCCGCAGCCCAGGCCGAGATTGCACAGCTCAAGGGCAGTATCGACGCGCTGCGGCTGACGCTCGATAACGAAAGGGCCGCTGCGGAACAGGCGCGCGCCAGCCAGCAATCCGATCATGCGCTCGAGCGCCAGGCGCTGCACCAGCAGATCCAGGCGCTGCGCGACCGACTGGAACAGACGACAAGGGAACAGGCCTGATGAGCGTGACCACCGATACCCTCGCCCGGCCGATGACCGAAAGCCAGCGCGCCGCCGCGCTGCGCCGCACCGAGGTGCTGCTCGAGGTCACCCGCAAATGCGCGACGATGACGCAGATCGACGGCGTGCTGGCGATGCTGGTCGAACTCACCTCGCGCGAGCTCGATTGCGACCGCGGCACCCTGTTCCTCAACGATCCCAAGACCGGCGAGCTCTATTCGCGCTTCGCTCAGGGCAGCCAGAGCCTGGAAATCCGCATCCTCAACAATTCAGGGATCGCGGGGCACGTCTTCCAGACCGGCGAATCGCTGCTGGTCGAGGATGCCTATGCCGATCCGCGCTTCAACAGCACGGTCGACCAGCGCACCGGCTACAAGACGCGCAACATCGTCTGCGTGCCCGTGCGCACGCCGCGCGGCGAGATCATCGGCGTGATGCAGAACATCAACAAGCATGACGGCAGCTTCACGCCCGACGATGTCGCATTGCTCGAGGAAATGACCAGCCAGGCCACGGTCTTCCTGCAGAGCCTGCAATCGATCGAGGAGATAGAGCAGGTGCGCGCCAAGGAGCTCGCCTTCCTCTCGATGATCTCCGAGATCAGCTCGGAAGTCGACCTCACCCGCCTGCTCCAGCGTGTGGTGGCGGAGACGGTGCGCATGTTCGAGGCCGAGCGTGCGACGATCTTCATTCACGACAAGGCGACCGACACCTTGTTCTCGCTCTTCTCGGCGGGCGGCAAGGTCAACGAGATCCGTTTTCCCTCCAGCGTCGGCATCGCTGGCACCGTGTTCACGACGGGTCAGAGCCTCAACATCCCGCACGCCTATGCCGACCTGCGCTTCAACCCCAGTTTCGACCGCCAGACCGGTTTCTTCACGCGCTGCATCCTGTGCGTTCCGATCATCAACAAGCAGGGCGAGGTGATCGGCGTCACCCAGGTGCTCAACAAGAAGACAGGTGCATTCACGGACAAGGACGAGCAGCAGCTCAAGACCTTTACCGGGCAGATCGCCATCGCGCTCGAGAATTCCAAGCTGTTCGACGATGTGCAGCGGATGAAGCTGTACAATGAATCGGTGCTGCAGAGCATGTCTAACGGCGTGCTGACGCTCGATCCGCTGGGCAAGATCATCACCTGCAACCAGGCGATCGAGCGCATCTGGTCATGCAAGGCGGCAGAGGTTCAGGGACGGCTGCTGTCAGACCTGCTCGACGAACGCGGCAGCTGGATCCTCGATCGGATCGAGAAGGTGAAGGAAGAACGCAGCAGCGACGTCTTCCCCGACGCCGAGGTCGCGCTGTCCGGTGTCGTGAAGTCGGTCAACCTCACGATCATGCCGCTCGTCTCCGAAAGCGACGACAGCAAGCTCGGCTCGATGCTGATGGTCGAGGACATCAGCAGCGAGAAGCGCATGAAATCGACCATGTCACGCTATATGGACCCGGTCATCGCCGCGCAGATGATGGACAATGACACGCTGGACCTGCTGGGCGGGGTCAGCGCCGAAGCGACGATCATGTTCACCGACGTGCGCGGGTTTACAACCATAACGGAGGAATATGGCGCGCAGGGCACCGTCTCCTTCCTCAACGAATATTTCAGCCTGATGGTCGACTGCATCACCGCACAGGGGGGCATGCTCGACAAGTTCATCGGCGATGCGATCATGGCGTGCTTCGGCCTGCCCATGCCGCATGACGACGATCCGGACCGCGCCGCGCGCGCCGCGATCAATATGATCCGTACGCTCTGGGAGTGGAATGCCGAGCGCCGCAACCGGGGCCTCAAGACCGTGGACATGGGCGTCGGCATCCATACCGACCATATCGTGTCGGGCAATATCGGCAGCCCCAAGCGGATGGACTATACCGTGATCGGCGACGGCGTGAACCTGGCCAGTCGGCTCGAAAGCGCCTGCAAGGCTTATTCGGCGCGGATCCTGGCGAGCGAGAACACCGTGTCGCGCTTCAACGGCACCTACCGGATGCGCGACATCGATCTGGTTGTGGTCAAGGGCAAGACCGAACCGGTGCGCGTGTACGAACTGCTCGATTATCACGACGCGCAGACTTTTCCAGCGATGCGCGACGTGCTCGGCCATTTCGAGGATGGCATCATGGCCTATCGCGCCGCGCACTGGGACGAGGCGATCACCCGCTTCGAGAAATGCCTTGCGCTCAATCCCGCCGACGGCCTGTCGCGCACCTATGTCGAGCGCTGCCGCATATTGCAGGCAACTCCGCCCGAAGGCGAGTGGAACGGCGTCTGGGTGATGAAGGAAAAGTAATATTTGAGCTGATTTACTGCTTTCCTTTCCAACAATACAATCGGGAGATCACTCGGTGAAGGTGAGGATGACATGGCAGATGATGAATCAGATCTCGATGAACTGTTTGCGCGGTTCGCAGAGCCGAAGCAGATCCTTTTTCTGAGCGCGGATCTGGTCGGATCGACAGCGCTCAAGCAGAAAAAGCGCAAACCGGAAGAGAACCGGGTCCACCATCCGGACACGCAGGAATGGGCTTCGACGATCCAGTTCTTCTTCACGCGCTTGAACCAGTGCTTCGATGAACAATGGTCGAAGCGATCCGAGAAAATCGAGGCACTCCGGGACGAGAAACTTGTGGATGTCCGGCTTGGCACGAAACCCATCTTGTGGAAGATGATCGGCGACGAGCTCGTGTATCGCAAATATGTCAGTCACCGGCATCAGGTCAAGCAGACCATCGATATCTGGATTGCCGCCGTCGAGCAGCTCTACCGGCAATTCGACCTGGAACTTTCCAATCCCGAAATCTCAATAAAGTGCACCGCATGGATCGGCGAGTTTCCAATCCAGAACAAGGTCCTCGTCGGTTCGCAATTCACAGGCCAACCCGGCAACATAGACGATACTGCCGCTGCAAGGCTGGCGATCCTCCATCGCTATGAGAACCGCCCGGTGGGCGACGGGATCGAAATAGACTTTATCGGCCCGGCGATAGATATCGGCTTCAGGCTGGCGCGAAAGGCGACGCCACGCAAATTCATCCTCAGCATCGACACGCTTTTTCTTTACGTGCTTTCCGAACTTTCCGGCAACATTCCCGAAGCGGGGGAAGAAGATGGAGCGCCACGCGAAGCCAGCATCTATTATGATGGATCGGAACCATTGCCCGGCGTTCTGGGTGGGCTGCCCTACCCGATATTCTGGATCGACATGGCCAGCCCGCAATCGTCCGAGGTTCTGACAGACGCCTTTGTCCAGCGCCATCCGGTCAAGCGCCGGCGGGAAATCCTGAACTTCTGCAAGGCATTCTATAGGGAACAGCGCTGCTATATTGATCGACCCTATATCGCTACGGACAAGTCGGTCGCGGTGATGAAGATCGACCAGAAACCCGACTGGTATGACGCCGAGCGCGAGAAGCTTCGTACGGATATGCTGGCCCCCCGGCGCAGCTAGGTGCATCGGTCAGCTTGGCGTTTCCGGCGGCGACCCCTGGGGGACGGCCGCCGCCGGGGCGGGGAAAGTTATTGCAGGCCGAGGTTCATCACCTTGGTCCAGGCTGCGACGAAGTCTTGCGCGAACTTCTTTTCGCCATCGCTCGCGGCATAGACTTCCGCCACCGCGCGCAGCTCCGAGTTCGACCCGAAGATCAGGTCGACCGGAGTGGCTGTCCACTTGAGCTGGCCCGACTTGATGTCGCGACCTTCGTAGAGACCCGCCTCGCTCGGCAACTTCGACCACTTGTTGCCCATGTCGAGCAGGTTGACGAAGAACGCGTTGTTGAGCTGGCCCGGCGTGCTGGTGAACACGCCATGCTTGGCCCCGCCCGTATTGGCATCGAGCGCGCGCAGGCCGCCAACCAGCACTGTCATTTCCGGCACGGTGAGGCTCAGCATGTTCGCACGATCGACCAGCATGTCGACCGGCGACATCACGCTGCCCGCACCATAATAGTTGCGGAAGCCGTCTGCGGTCGGCTCGAGCGGTTCGAACGCGGCGACATCGGTCTGCGCCTGGCTGGCATCGCCGCGGCCTGGCTTGAACGGCACGGTCAGGCTGTGACCGGCCTTGCGCGCGGCTTCCTCGATACCCGCCGCACCGGCCAGCACGATGGTGTCAGCGAGCGAGATCTTCTTGCCGCCCTTCTGGGCCTTGTTGAAGCTCGTCTGGATCGCCTCCAGCCTGGCCACGACCTTGGTGATTTCCGCCGGGTTGTTGACCGCCCAGTCCTTTTGCGGGGCGAGCCGCAGGCGTCCGCCATTGGTGCCGCCGCGCATGTCGGTGTCGCGATAGCTCGCCGCTGCGGCCCAGGCGGTGCGCACCAGCTCCTGCGTGGTCAGACCCGAGGCGAGGATCTGCGACTTGAGCGAAGCGACATCCTGCGCATCGACCAGCGGGTGATCGGCTGCGGGAACCGGGTCCTGCCAGATCAGGTCGACCTTGGGCGCCTCGGCACCCAGATAGCGCCAGCGCGGGCCCATGTCGCGATGGGTCAGCTTGAACCAGGCGCGGGCAAAGGCGTCGGCGAAAGCATCGGGGTTCTTGTGGAAACGCTCGGAAACCTTGCGATATTCCGGGTCCATTTTCAGCGCGAGATCAGTGGTGAACATGATCGGCGCGTGGCGCTTGGACTTGTCATGCGCGTCGGGAACCATGTTCGCAGCGTTCTTGTCGCTGGGGATCCACTGAATCGCGCCGCCGGGGCTGCGCGTCTGCACCCAGTCGAAGCCGAACAGATTGTCGAGATACTGGGTGGTCCAGGCGATCGGATTGACCGACCATGCCCCTTCCAGCCCGCTGGTCACCGCATCGACGCCCTTGCCGGTGCCGCACTTGTTGACCCAGCCGATGCCCTGCTGTTCGGTCGGCGAACCCGCCGGATCGGCACCGATGCACTCTTCCGCCTTGTGCGCGCCATGCGCCTTGCCGAAAGTGTGCCCGCCCGCGATCAGCGCGACGGTTTCCTCGTCGTTCATCGCCATGCGGCCGAAGGTCTCGCGAATGTCCTTGGCGGCGGCCAGCGGATCGGGATTGCCGTTCGGGCCTTCGGGATTGACGTAGATCAGGCCCATCTGCACCGCGGCGAGCGGCTTTTCGAGCTTGCGGTCGCCATGATAGCGATCGGCGGCGAGAAACTTCTTCTCGCGGCCCCAATAAACCTTGTCCGCCTCCCAGTCGTCGGTGCGTCCGCCGGCAAAGCCGAAGGTCTTGAAGCCCATCGATTCGAGCGCGACATTTCCGGTCAGCACCATCAGATCGGCCCAGCTGATCTTGCGACCATATTTCTGCTTTATCGGCCAGAGCAGACGGCGCGCACGGTCCAGGTTCGCGTTGTCGGGCCAGCTGTTGAGCGGCTCGAACCGCTGCTGACCTCCGCCAGCGCCGCCGCGACCGTCCGCCGTGCGATAGGTGCCCGCGCTGTGCCAGGCCATGCGGATGAAGAACGGACCGTAATGGCCGTAATCCGCCGGCCACCAGTCCTGCGAGGTGGTCATCAGCGCCTCGATATCCTTCTTGACCGCTGCGATGTCGAGCGTCTGGAATTCCTTCGCATAGTCGAAATCGTCGCCCATCGGGTTGGACTCGCGCGCATGCTGGCGCAGCGGCGACAGATCGAGGCGCTCTGGCCACCAGTCCTGGTTGGAATTGGCGGCGGTCGGATTGACCATGGGCTGGGTGCCAGACTGTGCAAAGGCAGTGGGGGCCGAGAGCGTGAAAGCGAGCAAGGCAATCACGGAAACGGAGGTGCGACTCATGGGATGGGATCTCCTGCAATGGGACGGCGCTTTCGCCGTTCACTGGAGATTAATCCGGGACGAGTTGATCGGGAAAACCGAAAATAC
The DNA here is from genome assembly GCA_964228845.1 of Blastomonas sp. Lineage (GTDB taxonomy): Bacteria > Pseudomonadota > Alphaproteobacteria > Sphingomonadales > Sphingomonadaceae > Blastomonas. The sequence goes on along the minus strand of CAXRCQ010000406.1, from coordinate 1,713 downwards.
TGATCTATGTTAGTGACGGATTAGATCAGCTGACCGCGCTCTCCGGGCAGCAGCAGCGAGGAATCGCCATAGGAATAGAAGCGATATTCGTTCGCGATCGCGTGGGCATAAGCCGCTTTCATCACATCAAGCCCCATCAGCGCCGAGACCAGCATGAACAGGGTCGAGCGCGGCAGGTGGAAGTTGGTCATCAGCCCGTCAATGCCCTTGAAGCGATAGCCCGGCGTGATGAAGATCGATGTATCGCCCTCGAACGGGCGGATGATGGCGTCGTCACCGGCGGCGCTTTCGAGCAGGCGCAGCACGGTGGTGCCGACAGCGATCACCCGATTGCCACGCGCGCGGATGGCGTTGAGGCGGCCAGCGGTATCGGCGTCGATCCGGCCCCAGTCGGCGTGCATCTGATGCTCGCTGGTATCGTCTGCCTTGACCGGACGGAATGTCCCCGCCCCGACATGCAGCGTGAGCATCGCGTGCTTGATCCCCGCCTCGCCAAGTTCCGCCATCAGCCGGTCGGTGAAGTGCAGCGAGGCGGTGGGCGCGGCGACCGCGCCGTCCTTTTCGGCAAAGCGGGTCTGGTAATCCTCGCGATCGGCCTCGTCGATCTCACGCTTGCTGGCGATATAGGGCGGCAGCGGCATGGTGCCGGCTCGCTCGAGCAGCAATTCGACGGGCTCCTGACCCTGAAAGGCGAAGCTGACAGATCCATCCGAGCCCTTGGCCTCGACATCCGCCAGCACGCCTGCTCCGAAATCGACGACATCGCCTGCGCGCAGCCGCTTGGCGTTGCGCACGAACGCCTGCCAGCGGCGCAGGTCGATACGCTTGTGCAGCGTCGCGCCAATCTGCGCCGCTCCGCCCAGCTTCACGCCTTCGAGCTGCGCGGGAATGACGCGGGTGTCGTTGAACACCAGGCAGTCGCCGGGTTCGAGCAGGCGCGGTAGATCGCGCACCGTCGCGTCAGTCATTTCGTGACCGTGCACGTACAGCATCTTCGCCGCATCGCGCGGGCGCACGGGACGCAGGGCTATCCGTTCCTGGGGGAGGTCGAAGTCGAATTCGTCAACGCGCATCGCGCGCACCTAGCACCAATCCGTTCTCCGGCGAAAGCCGGAATCCAGGGGCGAAGTTGCGCCATTTCGCTCCTGGACTCCGGCTTTCGCCGGAGAACGAAACACGATCAGTTGCTGATCGGCGCGTTCAGCTCGTCGACCGAGATCGCGCGCTCGGCAGGCTGGGCCTGCGCCGCATAATTAGGCTCGGGCTTGTTCTGTGTCTTGAGCGAAGCCTGCAGGATACGCGCCGGGTCGCTCGGCGGTTCGCCGCGCGGCACGGCGTCGACATATTCCATGCCCGAGATCACCCGGCCAAAATTGGTATAGCTGTTGTCGAGCGAGAAGCGCGGGTAGAAGACGATGAAGAACTGGCTGTTGGCGCTGTTCGGATCCTGCGCGCGCGCCATCGAGACGCTGCCGCGCAGATGCGGGAACTTGTTGAACTCCGCCGCGACATCGGGAAGGTCCGATCCGCCGGTGCCGGTGCCCGTGGGGTCGCCGGTCTGCGCCATGAAGCCCTCGATCACGCGGTGGAAGATGATGCCGTCGTAAAAGCCCTGACGAGTCAGCGTCTTGATCCGCTCGACATGGTTGGGCGCGATTTCGGGATAGAGCTGGATGGTCACGCGGCCGCCGGATGACAGGTCGAGAGAGAGGA
>CAXRCQ010000405.1:0-2616 GCA_964228845.1 Blastomonas sp. | reverse complement strand
CGATCCATCTGTTCGACCCGCCCCAGCCGATCGAGGTGATCGCCGAGGTGCCCGACGGCCCGCCGCACCGCTTCCGCTGGAAGCGCCAGCAGCACCATGTCGTGCGCTTCGAGGGGCCCGAGCGGATCGCCGCGCCCTGGTGGAAGCACGCGCCGGGCAGGAGCGGCCTCACCCGCGACTATTACCGGATCGAGGACGCGCGCGGCCGCCGCTTCTGGATCTTCCGCCACGGCCTGTATGACAGCGAACGGCCCGATCCGCGCTGGTATGTGCACGGCCTTTTCGCGTGAGCACCCCGTTTGCCGAGCTGGTCTGCGCGACCAATTATTCGTTCCTGCGTGGGGCTTCGCACCCGGCGGACATGGTCGCGCGCGCGCTCGAACTGGGGCTGGCGGGGATAGGCATTGCCGACCGCAACACGGTCGCGGGCGTGGTGCGCGCGCATATGGCGCTGCGCGACGCGCACAAGGCCGCGGCGGAGATCGGCGCCCCGCCCCCGGCGCTGCGCCTGCTGGTCGGCGCGCGGCTGGTGTTCGCCGATGATACGCCCGACATCATCGCCTATCCCGCGACGCGCCACGGCTGGGGACGGCTGACGCGGCTGCTCACCACCGGCAATCTGCGCACGACCAAGGGCGATTGCGTGCTGCGCCTCAATGATCTGCTCGAATATATCGACGATCTGCTGCTGATCGTGATGGCCTCGCCCGGCGACGCGCCGCTGCTCGGTGCGCTCAATGAGGCCGCGCCGGGGCGCGTGTGGATCGGCGCCACCATGCCGCGCCGGGGTGCGGACCGCCGCCGCCTCGCCCGGCTGATGCGATTGAGCGCCGACACCGGCGTGCCGCTGCTCGCCACCAGTGACGCGCTCTATGCCGAACCGGCGCAGCGCCCGCTGCACGATGTGCTGACCTGCATCGGTGCGGGCACAACCATCGCCGAGGCCGGTCGCCTGCTCGAGGCCAATGCCGAGCGGCATATCAAGCCGGCGGACGAGATGGCGCGGCTGTTCGCCGACTGCCCCGATGCGATCGCGCAGACGCTGCGCCTTATGGAGCGCATCAGCTTCACGCTCGACGACCTGCGCTACCAGTACCCGCTCGAACCCGTGCCGGAGGGCTGGGAGCCGCAGGCCTGGCTCGAGCATATGGTGCTGCAGGCGGCGCGCGAGCGCTATGGCGAGGAGCTGCCGAAGAAGGTCCGCGACCTGCTCGAGGAGGAATTCACCCTGATCGCGAAGCAGCGCTACGCCTGCTATTTCCTCACCGTGCACGATCTGGTGCGCTTCGCGCGCAGCCGCGAGCCGCCGATATTGTGCCAGGGGCGCGGCTCTGCCGCCAACTCGATCGTCTGCTTCCTGCTCGGCGTCACCTCGGTCGATCCGGTGACGCACGACCTGCTCTTCTCGCGCTTCGTTTCGGAGGAACGCGCCGAGCCGCCCGATATCGATGTCGATTTCGAGCACGAGCGGCGCGAGGAGGTGATGCAATATATCTACCAGCGCTATGGCCGCCACCGCGCCGGGATCGCCGCCACCGTCATCCACTATCGCCCGCGCAGCGCGGTGCGCGAGGTCGGCAAGGTGCTCGGCTTTTCCGAGGATGTGACTGCGCGGCTTTCCAGCACCATCTGGGGCAGCTTTTCCAGTTCGATGGCCGAGCAGCGCTATGCCGAGGCCGGGTTCGACATCGACAATCCGGACATCGTGCGGCTGCGCGACCTGGTCGACCAGATCCTGCATTTCCCGCGCCACCTGTCGCAGCATGTCGGCGGCTTCGTGCTGACCGAGGACCGGCTCGACGAGACCGTGCCGATCCACAATGCCGCGATGGAGGACCGCACCTTCATCGAATGGGACAAGGATGATATCGACGCGCTCGGGCTGATGAAGGTCGATGTGCTGGCTTTGGGCATGCTCACCTGCATCCGCAAGGCGTTCGCGCTGATGCGCGAGCATGGCCTGGGCGAGCACGACCTCACCGTCGATCTCGATGCCGATGACCCACAGGTCTATGACATGCTCTGCCGGGGCGACAGCATCGGCGTGTTCCAGGTGGAAAGCCGCGCGCAGATGAACATGCTGCCGCGGCTGCGCCCCCGCTGCCTCTACGACCTGACGGTGCAGGTCGCGATCGTCCGCCCCGGCCCGATCGAGGGCGACATGGTTCACCCCTATCTGCGCCGCCGTTCGGGCATCGAGCCGGTCGAATACCCCTCGCCCGCGCCGCCGCACGACCCGGACGAGCTCAAGAACCTGCTCGGCCAGACCTATGGCGTGCCGCTGTTCCAGGAACAGGCGATGAAGCTCGCGATCGTCGCGGCGGATTTCACGCCGTCCGAGGCCAACCAGCTCCGCCGCGCGATGGCGACCTTCCGCAATGTCGGCACGATGCACAATTTCAGGACCAAGCTGGTCGAGGGGATGACCGCGCGCGGCTATGCCGCCGAATTTGCCGAGCGCTGCTTCAAGCAGATCGAGGGCTTTGGCAGCTATGGCTTTCCCGAAAGCCATGCGCTGTCCTTCGCGCGGCTGGTCTATGTCTCGTCCTGGATCAAGTGCCACCATCCGGCGGTCTTCGCCTGCGCGCTGCTCAATTCGCAGCCCATGGGCTTCTA
>CAXRCQ010000404.1:0-7873 GCA_964228845.1 Blastomonas sp. | reverse complement strand
CATAGACCTGTCCGAGCGGCTGGGCTGGGGCAGGGTGGAGCCGAGCGAGCGCAATGTCATCATTGTCGTCGAGATTGCCGGGCAGATGACGGGGCTGATCGTCGGGAGCGTCAACGATATCGTCACCGTGGAACAGGATGCCATTCAAGCCCCGCCGAACATGGGCGGCGCCGATGGTGAGAACCTGCTCGAAGGTCTCGCGAGCGTCGATGATCGCATGGCCATGATCCTGAAACTGGGGTACATGGGCGCAGGGGCCGACGTCTCCTCCGTTCTGGAGGCAGCATGAGCCGGAAACGGGAGGATGGGCTGGACCATGTTGACGGCCAGACACAATGGTGCCGCAGCTTTTCTGTCTGAATGTGCGGGGCGCGGAGACGGCCTGACAGGGAGGACAGCATGAACACGACCGGCTTGCCTGCGAGGCTGCGGATGCAGATCGCCGACGAGCTGGACTGCGCGCGGCAGGAGATCGAGCGGCTCGGCGGGCTGCTGTGCAGCGATCCTGCTCTGGTCGCGGCGCACATGACCAGCCTGCAGGCGCTCGACATGATCGGGCAGCAGCAGTTGGCGCTGGCGGCGGTTCTGCGCGCGGACGATCCGCAGGCGGCCATTGCTGCAACCCCTTTGGAGCAGTTGCGCGAACGGCTCGAACAAGCGCTCGATTAACCTTTGGTCAACCATATTTGGCAAGAGTTGCGGCGTGTTCACACCCCATATCCTTGTCGTCGAGGACGATGATGTCCTGCGCGGAGAGCTTGCCGAGCTGCTGAAAGCGCTGGGGGCGACCGTCATGGGCGCGGCCGATGGTGAGCAGGCCATGCACGCCGGACGGGGCCAGGCTTTCGATCTGGTGCTGTGCGACTACAAGTTGAAGAGCGAGAACGGACTGAAGGTACTGGCCGCACTTGCACAATTGCCGCTTGCGCCCGATCCATCCAATCTGTTTCTAATGTCTGCGCATATGGATATCACGTTGGCCGGACAGGGGGAGATAGCCGGAACAATGGGTGGGCTGCTGCAAAAGCCTATCGCCGCTGGCAAGTTGCGCGCGATGATTGCGGTTGCCATAGCAGCGGAGGCGCGCCGGTGCTGAGCGTTAGCTATCCGCAGGGCTTCAGGGTGGTGATGCCCTATTTCTGGCCTCTGGCGCTGGCCGCACTCGCCCTGGCGGTGCTGGCCTCGATGCAGCGACTGGTCGCGGCACCCGGCTTCGAATTCTATCTCGGACCGCTTTTCTACCTCCTGGCCTATCGCTGGTTCGGTCTCAAGGCAGGGATCGTCACGGCGATCGCGACGATGCTGCCTTCGCTCTGGCTGGGGATGCACCCGTTTTCGGCGATCTTTGCAGTCGGGCATGTGCTCGCCTTGCAGCGTTTTGCGGGTCGGGATCGCGGTCTGGCAACGATTACCTTTTTGTACCAGCTTCCCGTCGGGTTGCTGATTGGGCTTTATCTTGTCTATTCGGCAGATCCGTTGCCGGTCGAAATGGCCGTGCTGGTCGTGGTGCGTCGCATCCTGTGCGAGACATTGATGGCGGCGGGGGCAGACATCAGCATGCTGGCGGTGCTGATCGATACCACGCGGGGCCGCGTGCGCCGCGCACGCAATCTCAGCCTCCAGCAATCGGTTGAAGCGATCGTGTCGATCGCGGTTGCAGGCGCGGCAACGCTATTCCTGCTTGGCGAACTCAACCATGTTAATGACCGGTTGGAGCTGCATCAGACAGATGTCGTCGCAGCAGTTCGGGCCATGCCCAATCTCCCGGACTTGAAACACGATCGCATTTACAGGATGAAAATGCACGGCGTTGGGGCCCCCATGGAGTTCATCGTCTCCAGCACCGATATCCGCAAAAAGGCATCCGACATGCTTGGCTGTCATCGTTTCGATGTCGGGCAGGACCAGACGGGCGATCGCGCCTCGCTCCGGTACTGGCTCGACATGTGCTATGCCGTCCCAGGCGGCCCCGGTCGCGTCGTGGTTGTTTCGCCAAGCGCGCATGTGGGCGATCTGTATCATGACGTCTTGCGCGGGCTCATGCCGATGATGGCCTATATGATGGCAGCGCAGATCGGTTTGCTGCTGTTTGGCAACGCGGTCCGCCGTTCGACCCGGACACTCAATCGGGCTGTTCACAGCTTTGGCCGCAGCTATGTGACCAATCGCCCCAGTGCGCCGTTCCGGGAGGCGGATCAGTTGCTTGGGTCGTTCATCGCGGCGAACAACGAGTTCGTCGCCTTCGATCGCCAGCGCCAGCACCTGACGCGCGCCGTGGAGGAACTCCGCCGGGCGATCGATCTCAAGCTGCTCAGCGACATCAGGTTCGATGCGGTGCGCAGCGAATTGCGCTTTGCCAAGGTCGACCCTGCCATGGGACGGCGCGGATCGAGCCTCGCGGTCCATTCCGGCGACGTGGCCCATTTTGCGTCGCTCGCCGGCCAGAACGAGATCATGGTCGAGTTCCGGCGCGGCCGCGAGAGAAGCGACCAATGGTATCTGCTGCTGGCGCGCGAATTTGATCGGGAAAGCGGAATGTGGCGCTACGGGTGTCTCATCCGCTTGCGGACCGCCAAGGCCTTCCAGTCGCAAATGCGGCACGGCGCACGCCTGATGGAATTGGGCGGCATGGCGTCTGCGCTCAGCCACGAACTGCGCCAGCCGCTGTTCACCATTTCGCTCGCGGCGGAAAATGCCCGGCTGCTCCTCGATAGCGGAAACGCTGACACCGAACGGCTGGCGGCCAAACTGGGTCGCATCGTCGAACAGGTCGAGCGCGCCAACGCGATCATCCAGCGCACCTCTGCCTACACGCGAGCAGAACGCGATGAGCGCGTAACGATGGAACTGGGCGAAGCGGTGCGCAATGCCGTGCGCTTCATGCGCCCGTTGACAACCGAGCGACAGATCAAGATTCACGTGGCGATACCGGACGATCTGCCGGTCCTGCCTCTGCCCAAGGTTGGGATCGAGCAGATCGTCGTCAACGCGCTGCAGAATGCGGCCGACGCGATCGACCTGCGACGCGATGCGGAGGGGCTGGAGATTGCCGGTTCGATTGCCGTGCATGTAACGCGGCTGCCGGATGCGATAGTGCTGACGGTACGCGACAATGGCGCGGGCCTCGATCCGGCGATACGCAGCAACGCCTTTGACGCCTTTTGCACCACCAAGCCCGAAGGCAAGGGCACGGGTCTGGGACTGTTCGTCTGTCGGCAAATCATGGATGAAATTGGGGGAACGATTGCAATATGCGATAATGTCGATGCGCCGGGGGCCATTTTGACCCTTCGCTTCCCGATCTCTGGAGGATTCTGATCAATGGACATGCGGGAGCAGCGCAATGTCTATATCGTCGACGATGAAGCCGAGATGCGCTCCGAACTGGCCGAAGCGCTGGAACTGCGTGGCTTTGTCGTGACCGCTTTTGGTGATGGCGAGGCCTTTCTTGCTCGCCAGGCGAGTCTTCCGCCCGGGTGCGTCGTGCTGGATCTGAACATGCCCGGTCTGGGCGGGATGGAGGTCCAGCAGGCGCTGGTCGAGCAGACCAGCCAGCACAAGATCGTGATGCTCACTGGAGCAGGCTCGGTCTCGACCGCGGTTCGCGCGATGCATGCCGGCGCAATCGATTTCCTCGAAAAGCCTTTCCATGTAGATGATCTGGTTCGCGCCATCAGCAGTGCGGTCAATCAGCAGTTGCAGGAGGTGGAGCAGGACAGCCGTCGGCGTCAGGCCGAAGAGCTGATAGCCCGACTGACTGACCGCGAGCGCGATGTGCTCTGCGGCATGACCCTGGGGCTCGCCAACAAGATCATCGCCTATCGGCTTGATCTTTCCCCCCGCACGGTTGAGGCCTATCGTGCTCAGCTGATGCAGAAACTGGGCGTGCGCTCTCTCGCCGAAGCGGTGCAGATCGCCCTGGAAGCCGGGCTGGAACCGCGCGGGGCGATCGCGCCCAGCGAGTGAGGTCCATGGGACAGCCAGGGCTCAACCCGCTCGATGGCCGGGTTCGCAGCGCATGAAGTCCGTTGCCAGCTGCTCGGTCAAGGCCGGGGCGATGAGAAAGCCCTGGATGCTGTCGCAATCGAGCGACCGCAGCAGCTGCGCCTGCGCATCCTGCTCGACCCCCTCGGCTACGACCTTCAGTCCCAATCGATGCGCCAGCTCGATCACGCTGGCGACGATGACGCGATCCTTGCCGTCAACGCAGATGGCTTCGATGAAGCTGCGGTCGATCTTGACATGATCGATGGGCAGCTGGCGCAGATGGGTCAGCGAGGCGAAGCCGGTACCGAAATCGTCGAATGCAATCTCGACACCGAGTGCGTTGAGTCGGTCCACCGCTTCGCGCACCGCGCGCGCTCCGCGATCAAGCAGCATGCCTTCGGTAATCTCGACGCAGAGCTGATCGCCGCGAATCCGGCCGCTTTCAACAGATTCGGCAATCTGGTCCGTAAAGGCCCGCGACCGGAAATCACCCAGCGTCGCGTTGATCGCGATCGAACGGAACGGAACCCCGGCTGCCTGCCAGCGATCGATCTGGGCCAGCACTCGCGAAAGCACGAACCTGCCGATATCGGCGGCGATCTTTTCGTCGTCGAAAACCTCGCCGAATGTGGCAGGGGTATGGACGGTGCCATCGGGTCGCCGCCAGCGCAGCAGCGCCTCGAATGCCGGTGGCTGGTCGCCGCTCAGGTTGACGATCGGCTGATACAGGATGAACAGCTCCTGCCGTTCCATGGCGTGCGCCATGGCCGCGCGAAGCCCGGCACGCTGGTCTGCCACTTCGCGATAGCGTGGCTTGAACAGCCGTGCGCAGCCTCGCCCCGATTCCTTGGCCGCGTATAGCGCCATGTCCGCGCATTTGAGCAATGTGGCGACATCCGTGCCATCCGCCGGATAGAGCGCGGCGCCGATGCTTGCCTGGATCGCATGATCCTCGAGGCCCGAAACGCTCTTGCGCGCCAGCGCGGCCAGCATCCGATCAAGCCTGCGTTTCAGTCCTCTCGCGTCCTCGCCCTGGAGGATGACCGCAAATTCGTCGCCACCAAGCCTGCCGACGCTGTCGCCCTCGCGCAGCTGAGCCCGCAAGGCTTCGCCCATGGCGATGAGCAACTGGTCGCCGGCATGATGCCCGGCGCTGTCATTGATGTCCTTGAAATGGTCGATGTCGAGAATGGCAGTCGCGAACGGACGGGCTTCGCGCGTGGTTGCCGCCAGCAGCTCCAGAAACCGGCGGCGGTTGGCAAGACCTGTCAGGGGATCGACATTGGCCAGCCGCCAAAGCCGCTGCTCCGCCTCTTTCTGCGGCGTCACGTCAAATCGGATCGCGGTATAACCGGATCGGTCGCGATGCGGAACGATGGTGGTATCGACCCAGTATAGCCGTCCGCATTTGGCGCGGTTGCAGATCACGTCATGCCACACGTCGCCGCGCGAGATGGTGCGATAGAGATTCTGGAAAAAGGCCCGATCATGCTCGCCCGAGGCGAGGATGCGGTGGTTTGCCCCGATCAGTTCCGCCTCGCAATAGCCGCTCAGCTCGCAGAATTTCGCATTGACCGACGTGATCCGGCCAGCGCGATCGGTGACCGCAACGATGGCCGCTGCATCGAGCGCTTCGCGCTGAAAATCCGCGAGCGCCGCAAGTTCCTGCAAGCGTCCGCTCTGCAGCAGACTGCGACTGTGCAACAGCGCCAGTTCACGATCGAGGCGCTGGCTTTGTTGTAAACTGGCTTCCGTTGCGGAACCCTGAAATGCCCGCGCATCTTGCTGAACCGTCATGCCTACATCCCGAATTTTTCACGGGAAGTCAGCGCTTTGGCGCTTAACAAACAATGAAATACCGCGTTTTTACGGTAGAGCTAGAAGCGCGCTGAAAGGGGGTGCGCGGCGATTGATCCGCGCACCGCTTCTGCAATCTGTCAGCCCGGTCACTCGGCGGCGACGCGCTGCTCTACATTCTGCGGTCCGCGGATCAGCGTGCCCGGGCGCGCTGCCGTCACCTCGCCGTCGCGGAAGGTAATCTCGCCCGACTTGATCGTGGCGACATAACCTTCGGCCTTCTGCAGCAGGCGCTTGCCGCCGGCGGGCAGGTCGAAGGCGAGCCAGGGGCGCGACAGGCGCAGGCGTTTGAAGTCGATCACGTTGAGGTCGGCGAGATAGCCCGGCTTGAGGACACCGCGATCATTGAGGCCATAGAGCCGCGCGGTGTCATGGCACTGGCGCTTGACGGCCAGTTCGACCGGGATCGTTCCCGCCTTGCGGTCGCGCGCCCAGTAGCTGAGCAGGAAGGTGGGCGCGGCGGCATCGCAGATCGTGCCGCAATGCGCGCCGCCGTCCGACAGCGAGACCACGGTATCGTCGCGCTCGAGCAGTCCCTTGATGAATTCGAGATTGCCGTCCTGATAGTTGAGGATGGGCAGATAGATGAACCCGGTGCCCTCTTTCTCCATCAGCACGTCATAGGCATATTCCGCCGGATCGCGCCCCGCCGCATCGGCGACGAGAGCGATGCTCTCCTCACGCGTCGGTTCGTAGCTGAAACCGTCGACCAGCGGGAACTGCAGCGCCCATCCGCCGGTCACCAGCATGAACAGCGCGGCGGTGTCCAGCGAGGGTGGCGGCAGATTGTCCTCGGCGAGCAGCTTCGCCTTGAACGCCGGGTCCTTGAGATGGCGGAGCTGCTCCTCCCAGGGCAGGTTCGCGATCGCCTGCCAGCTCGGGCGCTGGACGAAGGGATGGACCGTCCCACGCCACGCCATGACCACGCCCGTTCCGCGCAACGATATCTGTGCGACGACATGGCCGCCGGTGCGGTTGGCTTCTTCGCAGGCCGCCATCTGCTCGGTCCAGTGCATCTGCTTCATCGGCGATTGCAGCATGGCGAAGGTGACCGGCAGCCCGGTCTCCTTCGACAGCGCGGTCATCCAGTCGAACTCCTTCCATTCGGGAACGAGGTCGGAGGCCATTTCGAACACGCCATAGCCGACATTGCCCATTGCGCGACCGATGCCGATCAGCTCGCGCGCGGTGGCCGTCGTGCCGGGAACGAGCTCGCCGTCGATCGATTTGTGCAAGACAGTGCGCGACGACGAGAAGCCGAGCGCGCCCGCGCGCAGGCCGTCCTCGACGATCCGGGACATGGCGGCGATATCGTCGTCGGTCGGCTCCTCATTGGCCGCGCCGCGCTCGCCCATCACATAGGCGCGCACCGCGCCATGCGGCACGTGCGTGCCGATATCGATGGTGCGCGGCAGGCGTTCGAGCGAGTCGAGATATTCGGGGAAGCTCTCCCAGTCCCAGCTCATTCCTTCGGCCAGCGCGGTGCCCGGAATGTCCTCGACCCCTTCCATCAGTCCGATCAGCCATTCGTGCTTGTCGGGAGCAGCCGGGGCGAAACCGACGCCGCAATTGCCCATCACCACGGTGGTCACGCCGTGCCAGGATGACGGCGCCATGACGTCATCCCAGGTCGCCTGGCCATCATAATGCGTGTGCACATCGACAAATCCGGGAGTGACGATCAGCCCTTCGGCGTCGATTTCCTGGCGGCCCGGCCCGTTGACCTTGCCGACCACTGCGATGGTATCCCCGGTGATCGCGATATCGCCGACATAGGGCGCGCCGCCCAGTCCGTCGTAGATCGTACCATTGCGAATGATCAGGTCGTACATGGTTCCAGGCTCCTCATCCTTGCACCGCGCCGGGTCTGGTGCCGGGCGTCTGGCGGTCAGGAGAGGATGCTACGCGAGTTTGCGCGAAAGGGAAGGGGGGTATGGGGCGCTCGCCAGCTCCGACCCGCCTCTCAAGGTCCCTCGACTTCGCTCGGGACAAAAGGGAGAAAGTTGGAATCCCCCGTCCCCCCCGCCGG
>CAXRCQ010000403.1:0-2564 GCA_964228845.1 Blastomonas sp. | reverse complement strand
CACCTTGGCGCAGGTGCGAGGCGGCAGCGCGTTCACGCGCGCGAGGCAGCCCGCCATGTCGCCGATCTGGTGCGGGTAGTCCGAGCCGTAGAGGATGTTGTCCGGGCCGCAGGCGCGAAGCGCGGTCTTGAGCGCCTCGTCATCCTCCTGCGGCTGGTCGAACAGGATATCGATGCCGATCGATTTCGCGCCCATCCTGTCGATATTGGTCAGCGCATTGGCGAGGATCGTGCGATCGACCGGGGAGCGCTGGCCGGTATCGATCAGCGTATCGTCGGTATAGACGACCATCAGGATGCGCGGGTCCTGATCGACCTTCTTGGCGAAATTGGCCGCGCGCATGTCGTACATCGCATTCTCGGCATCGCCGAGCAGCGGCATCTCGGTGCTGTAGCGCGCCACGGCCACCGCGAACACCAGGAAGCCGAGCGTCGCCAGCAGCCGCACCAACCCCAATTGCCGGATCAGCCGGGTGGCGGAACGTCCCACCTCTTCGCGGCTGGTTGCCGCAGCGGCACTGTCTGCCTTGCTTGCCATGATGTCAGTTCATGCCCCCCGGCCCGGCGCGGTGGCGAGGCAGCAGAAAGCGGGGACAGCGGCACGCATCGCCCTTGTCCGCTCCCGATTGCCCGCCAACAGTCGCATGGTCGCACCCCTTGCCATCGCCACCCCCGTGCAGCGATGCTTCGAAAATCAATCCACGGTGCGACCCGATCAGGATTCGTTTGGCCCTGCTATAGTCTGCCGATGACGGGCTGACCAGTTGCCGCCGCCGGTTCGCTCACGATTATACAGGATGTGGCTGAACCAGCGCTGGCTGCAGCCGGAGTTCAGAAGCCGCGAAACTGGATCGCTTCGTCGATGTCGACGCGCGGCACGGCGAACTGGTTGATCGGTGCGTCGGGATCGCGATAGCCCACGGCCATGCCGGTAAAGAAGATGTAATCATCGCTGATGCCCAGCAGCTCGCGCATATATGTGCCGTACATCGCCCAGATTTCCTGCGGGCAGCTGTCGAGCCCGGCTTCGCGCAGCAGCAGCATGACCGTCTGCAGCCACATTCCCATGTCCGACCATTGCGGCGGACCCATATAGGTGCGGCAATAGGTGAAGATCTGCACCGGCGCGCCGAAACTGTCCCAATTGGCCATCATCTGTTTGACCCGGCCCGCACCGTCCTCGCGCCCGATGCCGAGCGAGCCGAACATGGCCTCGCCCACGGCGCGGCGCTGCTGCTCGTAACGGCCCTCGAGCCCCTTGGGATAGATGTCATATTCCATCCCCTCGCCCATCGGCGCGCCCTGCGCCTTGGCCTTGATCTTCGCGGTCAGGTCGGCAAGCGGTTCACCGGTCAGCACGATCGCGTTCCACGGCTGGGTATTGCCACCGGAAGGCGAGCGTTGCGCCTTGGTGAGGATATCGCGGATCGTCTCCAGCGGCACCGGATCGGGACGGAACTGGCGCACGGAACGGCGGGTGGCAACGGCTTCGGATACGTTCAAGGCTTGGGCTCCCTGCGTGGTTTAATCGTTTGATTAAGTCCAAGAAGGAGGTTTGGCAAGGTACTGCAATTTCGAGAGCCCGCTACATACATCCCTCGACTTCGCTCGGGACAAACGGGGAAGGCTTTGGCTGATCTGGGTTTGGAAGCGCTGTGCGCGGGTTGCGCCAACCTATCGCGCGATCATCGCATACGTCCCCATATCCGTTTGTCTCGAGCGATGTCGAGGGACGTGGCACACCACCCCGCCCCCACAATCACTCGTCGTCGAACAACCCCGCCAGCTGCTCGACCATCGTGCCGCCGAGCTGTTCGGCATCCATGATCGTGACCGCGCGGCGGTAATAGCGGGTCACGTCATGGCCGATGCCGATCGCGATCAGCTGCACCGGCGACATCTTCTCGATCCAGTCGATCACCTTGCGTAGATGCTGTTCCAGATAGGCGCCATGGTTGACCGAGAGCGTCGAGTCGTCGACCGGCGCGCCGTCGGAGATCACCATCAGCACGCGGCGCTCTTCAGGCCGGGCGATCAGCCGGTTGTGCGCCCAGAGCAGAGCCTCGCCGTCGATATTCTCCTTGAGCAGGACTTCGCGCATCATCAGGCCCAGATTCTTGCGCGCGCGCCGCCAGGGTTCGTCGGCCTTCTTGTAGACGATATGACGCAGGTCGTTGAGGCGACCGGGCAGCGGCGAGCGGCCGTGCGCCAGCCAGTCCTCGCGACACTGGCCGCCCTTCCACGCCTTGGTAGTGAAGCCCAGAATCTCGGTCTTCACCCCGCAGCGCTCGAGCGTGCGCGCCATGATGTCGGCACTGATCGCGGCGATGCTGATCGGACGGCCGCGCATCGATCCCGAATTGTCGATCAGCAGCGTCACGACGGTATCGCGGAATTCGGTATCGCGCTCGATCTTGTACGACAGCGAATGGCCGGGCGCGACGACGACGCGCGCCAGCCGCGCGGCATCGAGCATGCCTTCTTCCTGGTCGAAATCCCAGCTGCGGTTCTGTTGCGCCATCAGGCGACGCTGCAACCGGTTGGCCAACCGCGTGACGACGCCCT
>CAXRCQ010000402.1:0-3167 GCA_964228845.1 Blastomonas sp. | reverse complement strand
CCACGAACATACCGCCGGCGACGGCGATGCCGAGAAGCGCCAGCAGCAGCGGGATGGCCATCGGATGGGTGACAAACTCGCCCACCGTGAACAGCGAGCCGGGTTCGTCCGGCACCCATTGCCGGCAGACGAAGAAGAACGCCACCACGAAAAGACCCATCACGATCACCGATACCGGCGAATAGCGCGCCGAAACGGTGCCCTTGAGCAGCGCGTTGATCGCCACCGATCCGATGGCGACGCCGATCGAGAACACCACGAGGAACAGGCTGGCGACCTCCTTGCTGGCGGTCAGCACGTTCTTGGCGAGCGGCGGGAACTGGATGAACAGCACCGCACCGATCGTCCAGAAGAAGCTGATCGCGACGATCGCCAGGAACACGCGGCGGACACGGGTGGTCGCCTTGATGAGCGCGATCGAGGCGCGGATGAAGTTGAAATCGAGCCTGGTCGCTTCGGTCATCGGCGGGGCTGGCGGCACCTGGCGTCCGGTGAAATAGCCGATGATCGCGGTGAGCACGACGGCGACGCCCGCAACCTCGACCGGGATCCAGCCCGCCAGGATCGTGCCGAGCAGGATCGCGATATAAGTTCCCGCCTCGACCAGCCCGGTGCCGCCGAGCACCTCCTCGTCGTTCAGGTGCTGCGGCAGGATGGCGTATTTGATCGGCCCGAAAAAGGTCGAGTGGATACCCATGGCAAAAAGCGCAAGCATCATCAGCGGAATGGCGACGGTGTGGACTGCAGCGCCTGCCCACGCCATGTACAGCCCGGTGCCGCCGATCAGCATGATGATGATCTCGCAGAACTTGACGATCCGGATGATCGCCGCCTTGTCACGCGTATCGGCGAGCTGGCCCGCCAGCGCGGAAAGCAGAAAGAAGGGCAGGATGAAGATTGCGGTCGCGATCGCGCTGAACCAGGTTTCCGCCGTCTCGTCATTATAGACGCTGTAGACGACAAACAGCACCATCGCGTTCTTGTAGAGATTGTCGTTGAACGCCCCGAGCAGCTGGGTCACGAACAGGGGAAGAAAGCGCCTCTTGTTCAAAAGCGCGCCAGCTGAAGCCATGCTGTCTATTCCTCGGTGGTTGGACCGCCAGCCTTTCGCCGCTGCGCCCATATTGCAACAGCTCGAAGCGAAATGCCCTGGCCGCCGTATCGGGTTGATGGGGCAGGCGGTCAAGCCATTTCCATTACCGGATAATCCGGTTATGAGGCGCTCAGCTTATGCTCACCGTGCCCAACATCCTGACGCTCTCGCGGATCGTCACCGTCCCGTTGCTGGCGGCGCTGCTGTGGTGGCCCGAATGGGCGACCGGCTATCTGCTCGGCTTTGTCGTCTATTGCCTGATGGGCATAACCGACTATTTCGACGGCTATCTGGCGCGCGCGCAGGGTGCCGTATCGAAGCTCGGCATCTTTCTCGATCCGATTGCAGACAAGATCATGGTCGCGGCGGTGATCCTGATCCTGTGTGCCAACGGCAATATCCACGGGTTGCACGTCATCGCCGCGCTGATCATCCTGCTGCGCGAGATCACGGTATCGGGACTGCGCGAATTTCTCGCCGGTCTGCAGGTGTCGGTCCCGGTGTCGCAGCTCGCCAAGTGGAAGACGACGCTGCAGCTGCTGGCCCTGGGCACGCTGATCTTCTCCGGCGGCTTTCCCGATCAGCTATGGATGCAGCATCTGGGCCTCGCCGCGCTATGGACTGCGGCCCTGCTGACGCTGGTCACTGGTTGGGACTATCTGCGCGTCGGCATCAAGCACATGGATTGACCTCCGGAGGCAGCTTGCCCGTTACCCCGCGCATTTCCCTTCGGCATGGCCGCGCCGCAGGATGTCGACGAGCATGCGGAATTCTTCGGCGCGCGGGCTGTTGCGGCGCCAGATGATCGCGATATCGCGCGCAGCATGGTCTGCCAACAAGGGACGCGCGACCACATCGGTGTCGTTCAATATTCCGGCATCGATTGCGATCTGCGGCAGCAGCGTGAGGCCAAGCCGGTTGTCGACCATCTGCACCAGGGTATGCAACGAGGTGCCGAACATCATCGCGCTCGCGCGCAATTCGGGCCGATTGCACGCGGCGAGCGCATGGTCCTTGAGGCAGTGCCCATCCTCGAGCAGCAGCAGCCGTGATTCGTCGATCAGCTCGGGCGCGACCTTTTCGGGCGGATCACGCGGGTCGTCCTTGGGAAAGGCGACATAAAGCGCATCGCTGAACAGCAGTTCGTGCTCGACATCGCCCGCCGGGAAGGGGAGCGCCAGCAGCACGCAATCGACCTGACCATGGTGCAGCGATTCGACCGCCGCGCCGCTCACCTCCTCGCGCAGGAACAGCTTCAGCTCGGGCTGCTCGCGGCGCAGACCGGGCAGCAGGCGCGGCAGCAGGAAGGGCGCGATGGTCGGGATAACGCTCATCCGCAAATCGCCGGAGAGCGGCTTGCCCGACGAGCGGACGAGATCTGCCAGTTCTTCGGCCTCGCGCAATATGCGATGCGCCTTGGCCACCACCTTGTTGCCGAGCGGAGTGAAGCGCACCACGCGCCGCGTTCGTTCGACAAGCACCACCCCGAGCAGCGTTTCCAGCTCGCGCAGACCCGCTGACAGCGTCGATTGCGTCACGAAACAGGCGTCCGCCGCCTTGCCGAAATGCCCATGCTCCTCGAGCGCCACGAGATATTGCAGCTGCTTGAGCGTGGGCAGGTAAGAGGTCATGGCTGCTCCGCCAGCGCAGCGGCGACCACCGCCTCTTCGGGTTCGGCAGCAAGCTCGGTCCGCGTCATCTTGATCCGGCCATCGGCGATCGCGAACGCCATGCGGCCTTCGACCAGCGCCAGCGCATCGCGCCCGAACTGCTCGAAGCGCCATCCTTCGAGGATAGGCAGTCCCTTGCGCACACCCGCGGCGAGCGCCTCGAGGTCATCGCTGCGCGCCAGCAACCGTGCGGCAACGTCGATCTCGCGCGAGCGGATCTTGAGCAGCAACTTGAGCAGGTCAGCGACGAGCGCGCCTTCCTGTCCCAGCGCCGGACCGCGCGGACTCTTGGGCGGCATTTCGGAACCGGTGAGCGGGCGCGCCGCGAACAGCGCATCCATCATCCGCGCGCCGATGTCATTTTCGCGCCAGGCAGCGGACAGGCCTCTGACCTTGCCCAGATC
>CAXRCQ010000401.1:0-3229 GCA_964228845.1 Blastomonas sp. | reverse complement strand
CTTTCCTACCAGTTCCAGGAAGGCAGCGTGCTGCGCGGGCTCAAGCTGCTTGCACAGGTGAACAACCTGACCGATGAACCGACCCGGACCTATTGGGGCAATGTCGCCCAGACGGGTACGATCCAGAATTTCGGCCGCACTTTCTTCCTGGGTGCAACCTACGAGTTCTGATCGGGTCGCTGTTCAGGGGGCGGGTATCCCCACCCGCCCCCTGCTTTTTTGAACAAGGGCAGGCGCATCATGCGACACTGGAAAAGGCTGGCACTGGCAAGCGCTCTTGCCGTCACCGCCATCACCCCGGCCGCAGGGCAGCAGCCAGACTATGGCGCGGCCACCGTGCGCAGCCGGGCGCCGCAGGACGAGATCATCTATTTCGTGCTGCCCGACCGCTTCGCCAATGGCGATCCGTCCAATGATCGCGGCGGGCTGAAGGGCGACCGGCTGAAGACCGGGTTCGACCCGTCGCACAAGGGCTTTTTCCATGGCGGCGACCTCAAGGGGCTCACCCAAAAGCTCGATTACATCCAGCGCCTCGGCGTCACCGCGATCTGGTTCGCGCCGATCTTCCAGAACAAGCCCGTGCAGGGCGAGCCGGGCCAGGAAAGCGCGGGCTATCACGGCTATTGGGTGACCGATTTCACGAAGGTCGACAGCCATTTCGGCACCAATGACGAGTTTCGGGCCTTTGTCGATGCGGCGCACGCGCGCGGCATCAAGGTTTATATGGACATCATCACCAACCACACCGCCGATGTGATCTATTTCAAGGAATGCGCAGGGAAACCGACCTGCGCCTATCGCTCCAAGGCGGATTACCCTTATTGGACCAGGGGCGGCCTCAAGGGCGCGCGGATCAATGGCGGGTTCGAGGGGGATCAGGTCCGCACGGCAGAGAATTTCGCGCAGCTGACCGATCCGACCTATGCCTATACGCCCCAGTTGCCCAAGGGCGAGGAGCAGATCAAGGTTCCCGCCTGGCTCAACGATCCGATCCATTACCACAATCGCGGGAATACCAGCTTCTATGGCGAGGATTCGCGCTATGGCGATTTCGTCGGACTCGACGACCTGATGACCGAGAGCCCGCGCGTGGTCGACGGGTTCATCGAGATTTACGCAAGCTGGATCGACCGGTTCGGTATCGACGGCTTCCGCATCGATACCGCGCGGCACGTGAACCCCGAATTCTGGGCGCGCTTTGCCCCCGCGATGCTCGAACGCGCCAAGGCGAAGGGCATCCCCAACTTCCACATTTTCGGCGAGGTCGCCAATGATGCGATGGACCCCGGCTTCCTCGCGCAGCACACGCGGCGCGACAAGCTGCCCGCCGTGCTCGATTTCGCCTTCCAGGCCGCCGTGCGCGACATGCTCACCGGCAAGGCGGGGACCGACCTGTTCGCCGGGCTGATCGCGGGCGACGTGCTCTACGAGGGCGGCGATGCGACCGCGCTCACGCTGCCCACCTTTCTCGGCAATCACGACATGGGCAGGCTCGGGCACATGCTCGACAAGGCCTTTCCCGAGGCCCGCGAGGAACAGCGGCTGGCGCGGATGAAGCTCGCGCCTGTGCTGCTGATGACCGCGCGCGGCGTGCCGACCATCTATTATGGCGACGAGCAGGGCTTTACCGGCGACGGCAACGATCAGGACGCGCGCGAGGACATGTTCGCGAGCCGCGTCGCGAGCTATAACGACAACCGGCTGGGCGGCTCTTCTGCCACAACCGCGACCGAGAATTTCGACCCCGCGCACCCGCTCTACGCGCTGATCGCCGAGCTGTCGGCGATCCGCAAGGGGCACCCCCGGCTGCGCGACGGCCGCACCGTGCTGCGCCATTACGGCCCCGGGCCCGGCCTGCTCGCCTTCACGCGCGGCGAAGACGATGGCGAGGAAATCCTCGTCGCGGTCAACACCTCCGACCAGCCTGTCAGCATGAATGTAGAGGTCGGCTATCGCTCCCGCGCGTTTATCGGCCTGGCCGGCACCTGCCCGACCAGCGCCAGCGCGCCGGGATCGGTCGCCATCCGCCTGGCCCCGTTCGGCTACGCCGTCTGCCGCGCCACCCCGATCGACTGAGAGCCGAAACATGACCAAGCCGATCTGCGACACCCGGCCCGATTCCGACAATGGCACCGGTAGCAGCCGCCCCTGGTGGAAGGGCGCAAGCATCTATCAGATCTATCCGCGCAGCTTTGCCGATGCGAACGGCGACGGCATCGGCGATCTGGCGGGGATTACCGCAAAGCTCGACCATATCGCGGACCTGGGCGTCGATGCGATCTGGCTCTCGCCCTTCTTTCCGTCGCCGATGAAGGATTTCGGCTATGACGTGGCCGATTATTGCGGGGTCGATCCGATCTTCGGCACGCTGAAGGATTTCGACGCGCTGGTCGCGCGCGCGCACGAACTCGGCCTCAAGGTGCTGATCGACCAGGTCTTCTCGCACAGTTCGGACCAGCATCCCTGGTTCGTCGACAGCCGCTCGAGCGCCAGTGCGGACAAGGCCGACTGGTATGTCTGGGCGGATGCCAAGCCCGATGGCAGCCCGCCGAGCAACTGGCAGTCGGTCTTCGGCGGCCCCGCCTGGACCTGGGACGCGCGGCGCGGCCAGTATTACATGCACAATTTCCTGAAGGAGCAGCCGCAGCTCAACGTGCACAATCCCGCGGTACAGGCAGCGCTGCTCGACGTATTGCGCTTCTGGCTCGATCGCGGGGTCGACGGCTTTCGCATGGACGCGGTCAATTTCGCGATGCACGATCCGGCGTTGCGCGACAATCCGCCCGCGCCCGATACCGGCAAGCCGCGCACCCGGCCGTTCGATTTCCAGCTGAAAGTCTACAACCAGTCGCATGCCGACATTCCCGGCTTTGTCGAGCGGATGCGCGCGCTGATCGACACCTATGGCGACAAGTTCACCGTCGCCGAAGGGGGCGGCGACGATGCCGAGCGCGAGATGAAGCTGTTCACCGCGGGCGGCACGCGGTTCGACAGCGCCTATGGCTTCGACTTTCTCTATGCCGAGAAGCTGACGCCCGGAATCGTCGCGCAGGCGCTGACCGGCTGGCCCGACACGCCCGGCACCGGCTGGCCGAG
Organism: Blastomonas sp.; assembly: GCA_964228845.1. Classification (GTDB taxonomy): domain Bacteria; phylum Pseudomonadota; class Alphaproteobacteria; order Sphingomonadales; family Sphingomonadaceae; genus Blastomonas. The sequence goes on along the minus strand of CAXRCQ010000401.1, from coordinate 133 downwards.
CTGGGCGTTCGAGAATCACGATGCGCCGCGCGCGCTCTCGCGCTGGGCCGCGCCCGAGCATCGCGAGGCCTTCGCCCGGCTCAAGATCCTGCTGCTCGTCGCGCTGCGCGGCAATATCTTCCTCTATCAGGGC
>CAXRCQ010000400.1:0-2232 GCA_964228845.1 Blastomonas sp. | reverse complement strand
CGCCACCCTGACGATGTTCGACAAGCTGTTGGGCAGCATGGCGCGCCGCGCCGAGAACCGGACCCGCGACAAAGCCCTCAATACGGTGCGCGAGTTGCAAGGCCACCTCCGGACGCTCACGGGGTCTTGCCGCCTCCTCATCGACGCGCGCAGCAAGGGCGTGGATTCTCTGGCGCAGATCGAGGCGCTGGACTGGCAGCACTTCGCCGTGGCCGTCGAGCAGGCCGAAGTGCTCGGGCGACCGGAAACCGTCGATCGCACCGCCGAATTGATCGAGCGGCATCGGACGGTGAAGCTCTTTGTCGGCGCTTTTCTCAACGCCTTCGAGTTTCGCGGCGCCGGCGCGGTTCAGGGGCTCCTGTCAGCGCTGGCCATCATCGCGGAGCTATATCGGACCGGCAAACGGCGCTTGCCTGATCGCGTGCCGCTACGCTTTGTGCCGCCCGCATGGCGCCCGTTCGTCCTGCGGGATGGCATCGTTGATCGTGCCGCTTATGAACTATGCGCCTTGTCGCAACTACGCGAGCGGTTGCGAGCCGGGGATATATGGGTCGCGGGAAGCCGGCAGTTTCGCGATTTCGACAGCTATCTCATACCGCCGGCGACCTTTGCGGCGCTGCGCGAGAAGGGGCCGTTGCCGCTCGCCATCGAAACGGATTTCGAGCGCCATATCGAGGAACGGCGCACCAGGCTCGACACGGCGATCGAGCAGGTAACGGTCCTTGCACGGCAAGGGGAGCTGCCCCAGGTTAAGCTTGACGAAAACGGTCTCATCATCTCGCCGCTGAAGGCGGCAACACCGCCCGCCACCGACATTGCCCGTCGCGCCGCCTATGATCGACTGCCGCGCGTGAAGATCACCGATCTTCTGCTGGAGGTCGATGCCTGGACCGGGTTCAGCGAATGCTTCATCCATCGTCGTTCGGGCCGGGAAGCCGACGATCGCAATGCGCTGCTCACGGTCATCCTCGCCGATGGCATCAATCTCGGCCTCACACGCATGGCGGAAACCTGCCGGGGCGCAAGTCTGCGTCAGCTCGCCCATCTTCACGACTGGCACATCAGCGAAGCCGCCTATGGCGAAGCGTTGGGAAGGCTGATCGACGCCCATCGCGCCATGCCGCTCGCCGCGCTGTGGGGAGACGGCACCACTTCGTCGAGCGACGGACAGCAATTTCATGCCGGGGGCCGTGGGGCCGCGATCGGCGACATCAACGCGCGCAGCGGCAACGAACCAGGCGTTGCCTTCTACACCCATGTCTCGGATCGATATGACCCCTTCGCAAGTCGGGTGATCGCGGCGACCGCTGGCGAAGCGCCCTATGTGCTGGATGGCTTGCTGTATCACCAGACCGGCCTGACGATCGAGGAGCACTACACCGATACGGGCGGGGCATCGGACCATGTGTTCGGCCTCATGCCCTTCTTCGGCTACCGCTTCGCGCCGCGCCTGCGCGACATCAAGGAGCGTCGTTTACACCTCCTTCCCGGCCAAGAATCCGGCCCCTTGCTTGCCGGCATGACGGCCGAACCGATCGCATTGGGTCATGTCGCGGCGCATTGGGACGAACTGCTGCGGTTCGCCACGTCGATCCGCACCGGCACCGTCACTGCTTCGGCAATGCTGCGCCGCTTGTCCGCCTATCCGCGACAGAACGGACTGGCCCTCGCACTACGCGAGCTGGGCCGCCTCGAACGCTCCATTTTCATGCTCGACTGGCTGCGCGACATCGACCTGCGCCGGCGCACCCAGGCGGGCCTCAACAAAGGCGAAGCCCGCAACGCGCTCGCCCGCGCGCTCTTCTTCAACCAGCTCGGCGAACTGCGCGATCGTCGGTTCGAGAACCAGACCTATCGCGCCTCCGGCCTCAACCTGCTCGTCGCCGCCATCATCTTGTGGAACACTCGCTATCTCGAAATGGCGCTGGCGGACATCGGCACAGCCGACGAAATCGCACGCCACATCGCGCCATTGGGCTGGGAGCATATCTCGCTGACCGGTGACTATAGCTGGAATGTTGAAGATCAACCCGATCCGGACGCCTTGCGACCGCTGCGCGCTGTCAGCTCCCTGCTCGCCTCTTGACGTTCGCTATCCGTTCGCTCTTACCGTGCAGATACGTCACTTTCGTGTAGTCACCCCTAATAGGTGTCCTGAAAACTGAGATAGGCCGCGCTCATCAGCGGCGGTGGCCGCTCTGCCCCAAGGCAGTCGCAGGCGATCCACTTGTG
>CAXRCQ010000399.1:0-14531 GCA_964228845.1 Blastomonas sp. | reverse complement strand
TGTGGTGGGAAATGCACCTCGAGACCAAGAGCTGGGCGAGCGGGCCGAAGCACGGCGCGACCAACGACAATGTCCGCCGCCCTATCGATTTCGCCGCGAAACACGGCGTTCGCGGGGTGCTGGTCGAGGGCTGGAACAAGGGCTGGGACGGCAACTGGTTCGGCAATGGCCGCGATTTCGATTTCGTCCAGAGCTACCCCGATTTCGATCTGCCCGACCTTGCCGCCTATGCGCGCCAGCACGGCGTGCGCCTGATCGGCCATCACGAGACCGGCGGCAATATCGCGAAATATGAAAGCCAGCTCGGTGCGGCGCTCGACCTTTATGCTCGCCATGGCGTCGATGCGGTCAAGACCGGCTATGTCGCCGATGCGGGCGGCATCATCGCGCCCGGCGACGGCGCTGGTGAGCAGCGGATGGAATGGCATGACGGCCAGCGCATGGCGCAGCATCACCTGAAGGTCGTGCAGGAGGCCGCCGCACGCCGCATCGCGGTCAACCCGCACGAGCCGATCAAGGACACGGGTCTGAGGCGCACCTATCCCAACTGGGTGAGCCGCGAGGGCGCGCGCGGGGGCGAATATCAGGCCTGGGGCACGCCCGGCAACGGGCCCCGCCACGCGCCCACGCTGGTGTTCACGCGGATGCTTGCCGGCCCGATGGACTATACGCCGGGCATCCTCTCGCTCAAAGGCCGCGGCGGGCGCGATCTTGAATCGACGCTGGCGCGCGAACTCGCGCTCTATGTCGTGCTCTATTCGCCGATCCAGATGGTCGCCGACCTGATCGAGAATCTGGAGGCCCACCCGCGTGAGCTGGCCTTTATCGAGAAGGTGCCGACCGACTGGGAGGAAAGCCGCACGCTGCTCGGCGAGGTCGGCCAGATGGCGGTGATCGCACGCAAGGACCGCAACGGGCCTGACTGGTATATCGGCGGCGTCACCGACGACAATGCGCGCGACGCGGCGATCGACCTGTCGTTCCTGCCCAGTGGCTCGCGCTGGCGGGCGCATGTCTGGCGCGACGGCGACAGCGCCGATTACCGCACCGAGGCGCGGCACCAGATCGTGATCGAGCAGAAGCCCGTCGCCGCCGGGGACACGCTCAACATCCGCCTGGCGCCGGGCGGCGGCTTTGCCATCCGGCTGGAGCGGCTGGGGCGGTGAGCGCCTGGCTGCGGCTCGCGCTGGCGCTGTTCGCCCTGGCGCTCGCGCCACCGCTGCGCGCCGAGGATGCGCTGCGGTCCGAGGATACAGGAAGGCTGCTGCACTACGAACGGATCGCGGCGGCCGGCCTGCCCGACCAGCGCCTCACCATCTGGCTTCCGCCAGGCTATGACGCCGGGGCGCGGCGTTATCCGGTGCTGTACATGCACGACGGGCACAATCTGTTCGACCGGCGCTCGTCCAATTTCGACAAAATCTGGGCGGCGGACAAGGCGATGCTGGCGGTATCGGCCAGCGGCGCGGTCGAGCCGCATATCATCATCGGCATCTGGGCACCCGGCGCGGACCGTTTCCGCCAGTATCTGCCGCGCGACATTCACGACGCCGCCTCGCCCGGCTTGCGGGCGCGGATGGACGCGGCCGCCGGTGGCCCCATCCTCTCCGACGCCTATCTCGCCTGGATCGCGGGGCCGCTCAAGACCTGGGTCGATGCAAGCTTCCGCACCCACCCCGGGCGCGACCACACCGCGATCATGGGATCGAGCATGGGCGGGCTGATGAGCTGCTACGCCTTCCTGAACCGCCCCGACATTTTCGGCCGCGCCGCGTGCATCAGCTCGCACTGGCCCGCCATCGATCCGCGCGCGGTGGAGGGCGGCGATCCCGAGCTGATCGGGCTCTGGGACCGCTGGTTCGCCGAGAAGCTGGGTTCGCCCAACGGCCGCCGCCTCTGGCTCGACCACGGCACCGCAACACTCGACGCCTTTTCCGCGCCCTATCAGCAGGCGGTGGACGCCCGCATCGCCGCCTCGGGCTGGCAGAAGGGCAAGGACTGGGAAAGCCGGGTGTACGAAGGCGCCGAGCACGAGGAAAACGCCTGGGCTGCGCGTTCGCCGGAGATCATGGGGTGGTTGTTAAGGCGGGAGTGAGGGGGCGGGGTGGCGATCTGGTGCACGGTCCCCGCATCCCCCTAAACTCCCTCCCAATAATTTGAAGATTACGCTCTAGTCGCGCTCAATCGGCTGCGACGATCACGATCAATCGCATCCCGAATCGCACGTGCCCCTATCTTAGTAGCTTCAGCGCACGCATGATTGCCTTGGCGTCCTTCTTCGCGGATCCTTTCGGCAGCCAATGTTTCCGCAGCGATTACAAACGCCAGTTCGCCGTGATCGAGGTTGTCACGCAAATTTGCTTTATGCGACCAGCCCCGCTTCCTACGTATCTCGAAGGACTTACCGCCCAGCAGCTCTATATACACAGCTTCGGTGCAATCCATGTAGCCGCGATCGACAACGCCGTGCTCCTGAAGGACATCGGTGTAAGCGTTTCGCTGGGCGCGGCTCAAAGCCCTCGTGCCAGCCCATTTGTTGTCTTCAGCAGATGCCCTCTGCAGAACTTCATCAGCCAGAGTCGCGTCACCCTGTCGATACCGAAGCCAGATTTCCCTGACCTCGATCTCCAGCTTTGTGCTGAGAAAGCCAGCATAGGCAGCCGCGAGAATGGGGTGTGCAAATGTCAGTGAAGCAAGGCCGACCTGAGCGTCATCAAGGACCGCAAGCGCAGGCTTGCCATTAGCTACGGATGCCAAAGAAACCTTCCGGCGCAGTTCGTTGACCAGTGCACGAACAGCGCGCCGTGAGCGCCACTGAGTCGGCGATTTCGAGGGTAGAGCACGTGCGAGGGTGTGAATATCTTCAAGGCAGAGGCGGCCAAATGCGTCCTCGCGGACGGTTTTGCCCCGCAAAACAAGCGGGTTAGTGTTCAATTCCGGCATTCGAATTCAACCTTTATGCAAAGGCTTGCAGGACTTGACCGGGGCGTCGAAAGAAACGATAACGCCGAGTGCAAACACCGGACCGGCCTACAAGCCGAGTTCACGAAAACGCCAGCGGATTCAAGCCGTCTGGCGTTTTCTGTTTTACAGCCCTGTTCTGGTCACCCGCAAGAGCCGTTGGGTAAAAAAAATGAAAATTTGGCTCTTGACTTGGCTAACGCGCTGATATTGCTCAATTCACATAATTTTTTCAGCAATTTCAAATTGTTACGCAGGAGCATGATACCTATTTACTTATCCATTGCAGGTCCAATTGCCACATAGGTTCCCATATAGAACACCTAATGTTCTCCATTTCGGCTTAGATCGACACTAATCAGCGTCTAGAAAATCGCGGTCATAATCAAGTAATAGGCTAATTGTGATGGTGCCTTCATTCCTGCTTACATCCCCAAAATCCGACAGCGCCACAAGGCCGCGCCGCGTCTCATAAGTTAAAGCCCCCCGCCCCATCGCGGCGCATCGTGGCTCGTCCATCGAGGAGCCAATGACCATGCCTGCAAAATCCAAGGCGCAGCAGAAGGCGGCGGGGGCCGCGCTCGCGGCCAAGCGCGGGGACGCGCCCAAGAAGAGCCTCAAGGGCGCATCGAAGCAGATGGAAGAATCCATGTCCGAAAAGGAACTGGAGGACATGGCCTCGACCAAGCGCAAGACGCTGCCAGAGCGCAAATCCTGAGCGGTGGCGATGGAAGCCGAAGCCACGCGTCGTCATGTCGATCCGGCGCTGGCGGTGCGCGATGATCGGCCGCCGCCCGGCTTTTGGCGGAAATATGCTTATGCCTGGCTGACGCTGCTGTTCTTCGCGGTGTCGCTGGTGCTGCACTGGTATTTCGGCTGGCGCGCCTTTGCCGACGAGGCGCTGCAGCACGGCCAAGCCCCGGACCTGCCCGGCTATCTCGACGAGATGCTGCGCGACACGTTCGAGAACTGGCAGTCCGAATTCCTGCAACTGCTCTGGCAGGTCGTGGGCCTCGCCTATTTCCTCTATGTCGGCTCGCCCAGCTCCAAGGAGAATGACGACCGGCTGGAGGCCAAGGTCGATGCGCTGCTGCGGCTGCACGCGGGCGACGAGGGCGAAACGATCATCCGCAGCATCGATGCGCATTATCTGCGCGATGCCGGCCATGCCGAGCCGCACGGCTGACCCAGAATCCGCCGCTGCCGCCGGGCATCCCGGCGGGGGGCTAAACTATGTGGTTTCGCCGCCCCCCTCCCGACGCCGAAATGCGCGCACCGCCTGACCCGACCCCGGGTGCAGGCGCATTTCCCCCAATGGAGGCTCATCATGGCCAGCTATGATAATGACATCTCGCTCCTCAACTCGCTGATCGCGACGACGCTCGACAGCGTCGAGGGCTATCGCGAATCGGCCAAGGATACCGAGAATCCTCAGCTCAAGTCGAACTTCGGCGAACGCGCGACCGAACGGACCGAGGTAGTGGCGCTGCTGCGCGATCAGGTCCGCACATTGGGCGGCACGCCCGAGGATGACGGCACCGTGCTCGGCGGCGCGCACCGCATGTTCGTGAACCTCAAATCGATGATCGTCTCGCGCGACGACAAGGCGGTGCTGGAGGAAGTCCGGCGCGGCGAGAGCCATCTGATGGAAAAGTTCGAAACTGCGCTGGGTGATCGCAACGCCTCGCCCGAGACGCTCCGCGTGATCGAGCAGGCGCACCGCCAGATCGCCTCGGGCAGCAGCGCGATGCAGGGCCTGGGATCGACCACCAGCAGCTATTGAGCGCACACGCGTCCGTCAGGACCTGGGAAAGAGGGGCCGCACGCGCCCCTCTTTTTTGCGCGCACGCGCAGCAGCGATCAGGCCGAAGCCTGATGCCATGTCACTGCAAGATATCGGAAAACTGGAGCGGGCGAAGGGATTCGAACCCTCGACCCCAACCTTGGCAAGGTTGTGCTCTACCCCTGAGCTACGCCCGCTCGGCGGCTGGTCCGGTGTGTCGGTCCAGCGGGTGAGGCGCGCAATTAGCAGCGGCTTTCTGGTCCGGCAAGCCCCTATTTGCGATTCGTGACGATTCCTTTTGCGGGGCTTGGCATATGCGGCTTGCGCACCATCTTGGGGTTTCGGATAAGGGCGCGCGACACAAGGGAGGACGCACCTCCCTGCAGGGCAATCGCGAGACCGCGAGCGCGCCGGACAGCAGGAGCATGGAACTTGGCAAGCATGGGTTTGACCACCGAAGAGCACAAGGCGGTCGAGGCATTCCGCAAGAATGTCGTCGAGCCTTCGATGACCAAGCTCGTCATTCTCGATTTCTGGGCGGAATGGTGCGGGCCGTGCAAGGCGCTGACCCCGGTGCTGGAAAAGGTTGCGGCGCAATATGCCGACAAGGGCGTGCTGCTGGTCAAGGTCAATGTCGACGAGGAGCGGTTCATCGCTTCGCAATTCCAGATCCAGTCGATCCCCACTGTCTATGCGATGTTCCAGGGCCAGCCGGTCGCCAACCTCACCAATGCGCGCACCGAATCGCAGCTTGCGGGACTCATCGACCAGCTGCTCGAGAAGCTGCCGATCCAGGCAGGCGATGGCGAGCCGCAGGGCCCCGATATCGCGCCGCTGCTCGATATGGGTGAAGAGGTGCTGGCCGATGGCGATGGCGAACGCGCGGCGGGCATCTTTGCGCAGATTCTCGACATGGTGCCCGATAGCGTCGCGGCGATGGCAGGGCTGGTGCGCGCGCTGACCGCGGCGGGCAAGACTGCAGAGGCGCAGGCGCTGCTCGACGACCTTCCGCCCGAGATCGCGGCCGATCCGCTGCTCGAGCGCGCCAGATCGGCGCTGGCGCTGGTCGCCGACAAGGCCGATGACAGCGAGATGGCCGGGCTTCGTGCTGCGGTCGAGGCGAATGGCGACGATCATGCCGCGCGCTTCGATCTCGCCGTCGCGCTGTTCGCCGCCGGATCGCGCGACGAGGCGGCGGAGCATCTGCTTGCCATCGTGCGCGCCGACAAGGACTGGAACGAGGGCGCGGCGCGCGCGCGGCTGCTGCAGATCTTCGAGGCGGTCGGGCTGGAAGACCCCTGGGTATCGGCGACGCGGCGCAAGCTTTCCGCCGCATTGTTCGGTTGAGGGCGATGGCTGCGATGGTCGCACAGCGCATATCCATCTTTCCGCTCACCGGCGTCATCCTGTTCCCTGGCCTGCAGGTGCCGCTGCACATCTTCGAGCCGCGCTACCGCGCGCTGGTCAGCGATGCGATGGCGCGCGACCGGCAGATCGGCATGATCCAGCCGCGCGGGAGCGGCGAGCCGCCGCCGCTGTTCGACATGGGCTGTGTCGGGCGCATCGTCGATGTCGAGGCGCTGGAGGATGGCCGCTACAATCTGGTGCTCGAAGGCTTTGCCCGCTTCCGCGTGCTGCGCGAGCTCGGTGTCACCACGCCCTTCCGCCAGATCGAGGCCGAGCTGATCGAGGAAAACGAACTCGACCAGGCGCTGTCGAGCGTGGAGCGCGCCAGCCTGGAGCGCGAATCGCAGCGCTTCGCCAATGCGCAGGGCTATAGCGTCGACTGGGATTCGGTGGCGCGGCTCGACGACCGGTCGCTGGTCAACGGCATCGCGCAGATCGCCCCCTTCGACGCGGCAGCCAAGCAGGCGCTGCTCGAGGCCGAAGGGCTGAAGACCCGCGCTGACTTGCTGGTGCAGCTGATGCAGTTCTTCGGGCGGCGCGACGGCGATGACCCCAGGGTGACGCTGCAGTAACCTCCCCTGCCCTCCCCTTCGATGGGGGAGGATTGGGTGGGGGTGAGTACTCCGGATTGCACAGTCGGTTCCGGGACGAAACGCAGCGGCCAGCCGCACCATCACCCTCACCGCTGCGACTAGGCGGCTTCGTTGCCAAGTGTCGCTGCCTCTCCCCGCAAGGGAGAGGCGATTCCTTTGACCAACGCCTCCATGACAGCACTCAGCGCGCGCCCTGCAGCTTCTTCTGGCGGCGGCGCTGGACCGAGGAGCCGAGGCCCAGGGCCTCGCGATATTTGGCCACCGTGCGCCGCGCGATGTCGAAGCCGCGTTCCTTCAGCATGTCGACCAGCTGATCGTCGGACAAGATATTCTTGGCATCCTCTTCGTCGATCAGCGCCTTGATATGGCTCTTCACGGCGGAGGCGGAGACCGCATCGCCGCCATCGGTGGACTGGATCGCGCTGGTGAAGAAATATTTGAGCTCGAACAGCCCCCGCGCGCAGCTGAGATATTTGTGGCTGGTCACGCGGCTGACGGTCGATTCGTGCATCTCGATCGCGTCGGCGACGCTGCGCAGCGTCAGCGGGCGCAGGTGCGTGACGCCATTGCGGAAGAACCCCTCCTGCTGCTTCACGATCTCGCTCGCCACCTTGATGATCGTGCGTTGGCGCTGGTCGAGCGCTTTCACCAGCCAGTTGGCTTCGGCCAGGCATTCGCCGAGCCATGCCTTGGACTTGGCATCGTGCCGCCCGCCGGTGAGCGACACCGCATAGGAGCGGTTGACCAGCAGCCGCGGCAGGGTGGCGCTGTTGATCTCGATCATCCATTTGCCTTCGCGCTCGACCACGAACAGGTCGGGCACCACCGCCTCGATCGACGATCCGCCGAAGCGGCTGCCGGGCTTGGGATCGTACTGGCGCAATTCGGCGATCATGTCCGCCAGATCCTCGTCATCGACCCGGCAGAGGCGCTTGAGCTGCGGCAACGCGCCGCGCGCGAGCAGCTCCAGATTGTCGATCAGCCGCGCCATGCACGGGTCGTAGCGGTCCGCCTCCTTGGCCTGCAGCGCGAGACATTCGGCCAAGTCGCGCGCGCCGACGCCGGTCGGCTCGAGCGTCTGGACCGCCGCGAGCGCGGCCTCGACCTCAGCGAGCGGCACGCCAAGCTGGTGCGAGACCTGGAGCAGGTCGCCGCGCAGATAGCCATTCTCGTCGATCAGCTCGATCAGGTGCCGCCCGATGAACAGCTGCACGCCTGCGAGAACGATGCCCGCCTGGGCATGGAGATGCTCGCGCAGCGACAGGTCATATTCGAGCGAATCCTCCCAGCCGTCGCTGTCCGCGCCGCCGCCGGTGGCAATGTCATTCATCGACAATGCACCGTCGAGCCCGGCTGCGCCCTCGCCTGCGACGCGCTCGGGACAGTCACTGGCGCTGTCGTGGTGGAAGACTTCGCCGTTGAGGTCGATGTCGAGCGGGCGATCGACCTCGCCCATGCCAGCGCCGATCAGCTCGTCGCTGCCGCGTGGATCGCCATCGGATGGCGGCGCGGCGGGTGCATCGAACGCCGCATCGACCCCGCCAAGCTGGATATCGCCGCCATTATCGTCGCCGCCCAGTTCGAGCAGCGGATTGCGCTCCAACTCCTCGCCGATGAACGCTTCAATCTCGATATTGGACAGCGCGAGCAGGCGGATCGCCTGCTGCAGCTGCGGCGTCATCACCAGCGACTGGCTCTGCCTCAGGTCAAGGCGTGGCCCCAAAGCCATCGGATCAGTCCCCAGCCCCCCGGCGTGCCATTACAGCGCGAAGCCTTCGCCCAGATACAGGCGGCGCACATTCTCGTCCGCCACCAGCGCCTCGGGCGTGCCGGCGAACAGCACCTTCCCGTCATAGATGATGCAGGCGCGGTCGACGATATCGAGCGTCTCGCGGACATTGTGGTCGGTGATGAGCACGCCGATGCCGCGCGACTTGAGCTGCTTGATGAGGTCGCGAATGTCGGCGATCGACAGCGGGTCGATGCCCGCGAACGGCTCGTCGAGCAGGATGATCGAGGGGCTCGCCGCAAGCGCGCGCGCAATCTCGCAGCGCCGGCGTTCGCCGCCCGACAGCGCCATCGCAGGCGAGGACCGCAGCCGGGTGAGGCCGAATTCGTCGAGCAGCGTTTCCAGCCGCTCGGCGCGCGCGCTAACCACCGGCTCGACCAGTTCGAGCACCGCGCTGATATTCTGTTCGACGGTCATGCCGCGAAAGATCGAGGTTTCCTGCGGAAGGTACCCCAGGCCCAGGATCGCGCGGCGGTACATCGGCAGCGGCGTGATATCGACGCCGTCGAGCATGATGCGCCCCGAATTGGGCTTTACCAGCCCCATGATCGAATAGAAGCACGTCGTCTTGCCCGCCCCATTGGGGCCGAGCAGGCCGAGCACCTCGCCCTTGGCGACCTGCAGCGACACGTCCGAGAGCACGACCTTCTTGTCATAGCTCTTGGCGATGGACACCACGTTCAGGCCATCGCGCGACGTCGAAGGATCGACCGCGGTGCCGCTGAGCAGGCCCTGGGGGGCGACATCGTTCATTGTGACTTCCTGCAAACCTTTCCGGCAGCGCGCCGCGCCACGGGTGACTTGGTCCTCCCATAGCACGGAACAAGGCGATGAAGACCGGCCATAATTGCAGGATGGCAGGATGTAGGCATGGTGGGGGGTTCTAGAATCATCCCCTGCAAGGGGAGCGGGACCACGACGTGGTGGAGGGGTGTCGGCGTCCCGTCGAGGGGGATACCCCTCCGTCTCGCCTGCGGCGATCCACCTCCCCTTGCAGGGGAGGATTTCAGGGATTGTCCCGCTTGGGCACCGAGAATGTTCCCGATACCCGGCCGCCCGCGCTGCCGGTCTGGCCCGGCGCGCCGCCCGCCGAGCGGCCATCTACAGTGGAACGACCAGTGGTCAGATCGATCACCATCCGTCCGCCATTGAGGGTATTGCCGCCCTGGCGCAGCGCGACATTGCCGATCAGCGTGATGATGCGGCGGTCGAAATCATAGATGCCGACATTGCCGCTGGCGCGCTCGTCGCCCTTGGTGACGACCACACCGCCATTGGCATCGATCCGCTGGATCTCGATGCTGCCCGCATTGCGATAGGCCACGGTCATCCGCGCCGCCTGGAGCCGGAGGCCGGCTTGCGTGATATCGACAGTGCCGGAGAGCAGCACGCGATTGGCGCGATCCTGCAATTCGATCCGGTCGGCGGCATAATCCACCGGCGCATTGCTGTTATGGTTCATCAGCGACTGCGCCGTAACGCCCGCCGGAGCGATCACCAGCCCGGTCAGCGCCAGGCCGCCTGCCGACACCGCCAGCAGCACGCGGCGCGCTTGGGCCGAAAATCCGCGAGAAAACCGCATGTTCTATCCTGTCTTCCTGCGACCCGTCATGGCAATTTGCCCTGCGTCATGCGCAGCCGCGCGCGCCCTTCCAGCGTCACGGTGCGCTCGGCAAGATTGGCCCTTAGCCGGTCGGCGCGGAAAGTGCCAGCCGGCAAGCGCCCGGTCACTTCGCCGCGGCTGACCATGCTGCGCTTGGGCAGATCGATATCCACATCGCGCGTCACCATGCGATAGCCATTGGCGCTGCTGAACTGGACCGGGCCGACCACCTCGACCTGCTCGGTATCCATGTTGTAATTGCCGCGCCCCGCCTCGAGCACGCCCGGACCGTCCTTCAAGAGGATGCGCGCGGCGAGATCATCCATCTCGACCACCGGATTGCGCGAGCTTTTCTGCACTGCCGAGCCTGCCTCGAGCGAGAAGGGTCGCCCCTCGCTGTCCTGGCCGCGATACATGGCCTGGGTCACGCGCATGCGTTCGCGCGCGATATCGACCTGGTTCTTGTCGAGCAGGAAGCTGACCTCGGTGTTGCGCAACAGCGGCGCGAGCGCGAGAAACGCAACCAGCACGCCGATCGCGGCGGGCAGGAACATGCCGAGAAAGCGCACCATCTTGTCATGGCTGCTGCCCGGCGCGGCGAACAGCTGGCGGCGGTCTCGCATCTGGTCGGCACGCTGGGTCATGGATCGCTGTTCAAGCCTTTGCTGGACGAACGCACGCTGAACGGGCGTTCGGGGGAGCGCGCGATATATTAAGCGTGTGCGAAAATATCAATTTCCGGCCAGCCGGCGAGGTCGAGTTCGGCGCGTGCGGGGAGAAAATCGAAACACGACTGGGCCAGCTCGCGCCGTCCTTCGCGCACCAGCCGCGCGTCCATCGCCTTGTGCAGCGCGTGGAGGAAGCGCACGTCGCTCGCGGCGTAATCGCGCTGCGCATCGTTGATCTCCGGTGCGCCCCAGTCGCTCGACTGCTGCACCTTGCTCAGCTCCGTGCCCAGCACCTCGCGCACCAGCTCCTTCAGGCCATGCCGGTCTGTATAGGTGCGAATGAGGCGCGAGGCGATCTTGGTGCAGAACACGGGCGCGGCCATCACGCCCAGATAGTGCTTGATCGCCGCCAGGTCGAACCGCGCGAAATGATAGAGCTTCAGGCGTTCGGGATCGGCCAGCACGGCGCGCAGATTGGGCGCGGCATATTCGCTGCCGGGCATGAAGCGCACCAGATGCTCGTCGCCGTGACCGTCCGAAATCTGAACCAGGCAGAGGCGGTCGCGGGGGGTTATGAGGCCCATGGTTTCGGTATCGACCGCCACCGGCCCGGGGGCCAGCACGTCTGCGGGCAGGTCTTCTTCGTGAAAATATACGCTCATGCTGTCTCGCCGTTGGTGCTGTTCGGCGATGTGCCGCGTCGCTTTTCGCGGCCCCTGCGGGCCCAGATGTTGAGTGCCTCGACCATCGCAGAAAAGGCCATGGCGGCATAGATATAACCCTTGGGCACATGCACGCCGAAGCCATCGGCGATCAGCACCGCGCCGATCATCAGCAGAAAGCCCAGCGCAAGCATCACCACCGTGGGGTTGCGATTGATGAAATTTGCCAGCGGGTCGGCGGCAATCAGCATGACGATCACGGTGATGATGACAGCGGCCATCATGATCGGAACATCATCGGTCATGCCGACCGCGGTCAGGATCGAATCGATCGAAAACACCATGTCGAGCGCGATGATCTGCACGATGGCCGAGCCGAAGCTCAACGCCGCCTTGCCCTTCTTGTCCAGCGCTTCGCCCGAGGGTTCGTCATCGACGCTGTGATGGATCTCCTTGGTCGCCTTCCACACGAGGAACAGCCCGCCCGCGATCAGGATCAGGTCGCGCCAGGAAAATTGCGTCTCGAACGTCGGCTCGCCATTCGGCCCGGGCGCACCTGAGATGCCCAGGTCGAACACGGGCGTGGTCAGCGAGACGATGAAGGCGATCATCGACAGCAGCGCCAGCCGCATCACCAGCGCGAGCCCGATGCCGACGCGGCGCGCGGTCTGCTGCTGATGCGCAGGCAGCTTGTTCGACAGGATCGAGATGAAGATCAGGTTGTCGATACCAAGCACGACCTCCAGGATCACGAGCGTGACGAGCGCGGCCCAGGCGGCGGGGTCGCTCAAGAGCGGGATGATGCTGTCCATCGGCCCCAATTGCCGCAGCCATCGGGGTCTGGCAAGGCCTGCCGGATCACGGTGGTACCGATTTTGCGCCGGAGCGAGCGTGACGGATCAAAGCCCGGCAGCGAAAGAGTGTTGCCGAGCCGCTTCAGGCATGCGGCAAAGCCATGGCCTGCCCCATTTATCGTTCGCCAATCATGCCATTATGGGTTAAGAGAATCACATGGAAGTGCGCGCCTTTCGCGGGTGTATCCCGTTGCGCAAGGCACGAAATGTAATCTTCCACAGGTTTTTGGTCCGTGAATTCGGGCGGCTGTGTCGAAAAGTCGCTTGCGTACATTGACTTGTGTTGGGGTGTGTTAAGTTTTGCGCGGTATTCGTGGCGGCTGGCAGGGTGTCAGACAGGTGCGCCGGGATGCTGGCCTGAAGTTGAGCGATGGGGTTCACGTCCGCCCTGTTCTTGAGCAAGTGATCCAGGACGACATTGAAAGTGAATAGTTCGGCATGAGTTTTGACAGGGGTCGGCGCGGCGGCAGAGGCCGGGATAAACGCGACAGATTTGGCGAGGATGATTTCGACGCTTTTTCGCCTCCGCCTTCCTATGGTGACCGTGGCGGCTTCGGCGGCGGCGGTGGTGGCTTTGGCGGCGGTGACCGTGGCGGCTTCGGCGGCGGCGGCTTTGGCGGCGGCCCGCGCGGCGGCGGCGGCGGTGGTCGCGGCGGCTTTGGCGGCATGCCCACCCAGGTGGTCGGTGAAGCCAAGGGCAAGGTGAAGTTCTTCAACGCCCAGAAGGGCTTTGGCTTCATCCAGCGCGAAGATGGCGGCGACGACGTGTTCGTCCATATCAGCGCTGTCGAACGCGCCGGCCTGTCGAATCTCGCCGAAGGCCAGGGCCTGGAATTCACGCTGGTCGATCGCGGCGGCAAGGTTTCGGCGAGCGACCTCAAGATCGACGGCGAGCTGATCCCCGTGTCCGAAGGCCATGGCGGCGGCGATCGCGGTGATCGCGGTCCGCGCAGCGAGGCTCCGCGGCGCGAACTGACCGGCGAGCGTGCCACCGGTACGGTCAAGTTCTTCAACGCGATGAAAGGTTTCGGCTTCATCACCCGCGACGACGGCCAGCCCGATGCGTTCGTGCACATCAGCGCGGTCGAGCGTGCCGGCATGGCGGGACTGAACCAGGGCGACCGCCTGGAGTTCGACCTCGAAGTCGATCGCCGCGGCAAGCACTCGGCCGTCAACCTGGTCGCGCCCCACGATTGATCGCGCCTTCCGGGCCTGTACTGTCTGGACGAGAGACATGAATCCCCGCCTGCACTTGATGGTGCGGCGGGGTTTTTTGTTGGTTGGCTGTCAACAGATTTGCTGGCTACACGCCCAGCCATTCCAGCCCGTAGGGGAGATTGTCTGCAGCATAATCAACCTGCAGCACCCTTCTGCTCGTCGGTGCCGACGCGACATCAGAGGCATGGAGGATAGGTGTTGCATAGGCCCAAACATCGCCCGCGCTTGCCAGACAAACAACCTGGCCGCATTTTGCAACGAGTTCGTCAATCTGATCGACCGCAATCCTGCCAAACCTGTGTGAACCCGGCGCGATGACAAGAGGTGCATTTGTAGCCGGAACATCGTCAATATGCGCTCTCAAGGTCACCATTCGTGCCAAAAGCTCGAACGGCGGGGCGACGTGGATCATGCCGTTCTTGACCGTCCATGGCCCAAAGCCAGGCGCCTCTTGTCGTTGCTTTACGCAGATCGTCCTGTCCTGGTGCCAACCAAGCGACCAGTTTGCCTCTGCGGACTTATCGAACAAAATGGCCCTGACAGGCCGAGCACAGCTCCCCAATATCTGTTCGGCAATTGATCCCAAGGACCCATTGCGGGCCAAAACGGGTTCGAGCGCCGGGATGCGCCACAAACGAACGCCGGCTTGGCCTCGGGGGATTTCCGAAATGGCCGTCAGGACCTGATCCATCTGATTAGCCATGGCGGCTTTGAAAAGCAGCGCACCGCTTGTTGCGAAATGGGATGCAGCTTCATTGTCCAGCATATTGCTTCCTAAGCAGGCCGACTCTTGAAGAGCAACGGCTGCCCACTTTCCAGCAGACACAAGGATGCCCAGCGAGAACAGATCGCCTCCACCTTATGGACTCCGGCTTTCGCCGGAGCACGAACAGGACGGCAACCGGGCCATTCCTTATACCCGGTCTCCCGCGAAGGCGGGAGCCCATCTCCGGACAGTGCCCCTGGAACGACCGGCGGGAGATGGGCCCCTGC
>CAXRCQ010000398.1:0-7553 GCA_964228845.1 Blastomonas sp. | reverse complement strand
CGATGCGCGGTGCCGGCTGCCGGGGGCTCATGTGGCGAGCACTTCGAGCGTCGCCGTATAGCTCATGCGGCGCTTGCTCGCTCTGGGGTGACTCGGCTTGCTGTCGGTCAGGCTGGCATTGAGCCAGTACATGCCCGCCATCGGCCAGTTGACCGTGAGCATGCCCTGATCGTCGGTGGTCAGCTTCTGCGTGCCATCGGTTTCTCGATAGCGGCGGCCACCGGGGATCACCTCCACCTCGAGTCCGGCGGCAGGCTGACCATCGACCAGGAAGCGGAACTGTGCGGGCTCGTTCGAGACCAGATCGGTCGGCAGCGTGACGGGCACGAATTCCAGACCCTTGCCCCGGGGCGCAAAGACGGACTCGCTGGGTTCGCCCGCAGTCACGAAAAACTCGTTGCGGCCCATGGTTTCGGTCAGATCGATATCGGTGGCGTTGGCGGGTATGTCGTCGACACTGGCCACGACATGGCTGGGGTCGATACGCGGACGTCCGCCAGGCCCACCGGCACCAGGCCCACCGGCACCGGGGCCACCCGCACCGGGGCCACCGGCGCCGGGGCCACCGGCGCCCGGCCCGCCCGCTGCCGGAGCGCCCGGCGGCGGGCCGCGGCGGCGGCCGACCATCCAGGGTTCGCCATCGACCTTGAAGCTGCCCGAAAGTCCGACATTCTCCATTCCGATCCGCCAGGTGCCCGGCTTGTCGATCTTGACGTCGAAAGTCGAGCGATAGCGGCTGCGCGTCGCATTTTCGGGCGTGCCCATGGTGCCGTCCGGCGCCCAGACCTTCACGCCATCGATGTTCATCGCATTGTGATTGGCCTCGAACGGTGCGGTCGAGGTGCCGGCATCGACCGTCACGCTCTGCTGCGTATCCGACAGCACCGTGGTCGAAGGCAGGAACCAGGCATTATGGGCCAGGGCGGGCATGGTCAGCCCGGCAGCGGCGACGGTGAACAACAGCGCTTTGCGGATCATGAAAGGCACCTCTTTCTGCAACGGAAGGTCAGCGGGGCGAGACGGTAACCGCCCCCAGTTCGGTCTTGCCCGCGGCCCTGGCGGCGCGGGTGGGAATGTCGAGCGGCATCGAGACGAGCTCGCGCCCGCCATCCTCGCGCGCGGCCTCGACGAACAGGGTATAGGATCCGGGCTTCACATTGGCGGGGATTGCGATGCGGTGCGCGCCGGGAGCCCGGGTCGCGCCGCTCACGCCATCGGCGGGAAGGTTCAGGCTGCGCCCGCCCTTGCGCCACCAGGTGCGCAGATCCGCCAGCCATTTGGTCCCCGGTTCGTTGCCGCGCTTGTCGACCTCCTACCAGCCCGCCAGCGTGCGTGCCGGGCCGCCTGCCTTGGGTTCGATCCACACCGCGACATAGGGGACGTGATATTCGGCGACGTTGATCCGCGGAATGGTCACGGTGACGGTGCCGGCCGTGGCGGGGGCGGCGGCCATGCTGACGGCGATGGCGATGCTGGTTTTCATGGCGATGGGCCTCACAAGTGCATGAAGAACAGGATGATGATCAGCGGCACCGCGGTCCCCAGACCGACCAGCGGCCAGGTCGACGGGCGGTGCCGGGCGTGGAGCTGCAGCAGCAACAACCCGGTGAAGGTGAAGACGACACAGGCGACTGCCAGCACGTCGATCAGCCAGAACCACGCGGTGCCGGTGTTGCGGCCCTTGTGCAGGTCGTTGAAGAACGACACCCAGCCGCGATCGGTTCGCTCGGCTTCCACCGCGCCGCTGGCCCGGTCGATGCTGACCCAGGCGTCGCTGCCGGGACCGGGAACGGCGACATAGACTTCGCCCTCGCTCCATTCGGCGGGGGTTGCGCCGGCATCGATGCCGACGGTCTGCGCGATCTCGGCGCGCACCAGCTCGGGCAGGGGGGCGTTGCCGCTGGTCGCCTGGCGGCGCAGCAATTCGGTGATCGATCCGGGAAGCTTGGCGGTGGCGGTGACCACCACCGGCTCGGCGGCGATCGTCGAGGCGTGGTTGAGCGTGATCCCGGTGATCGCGAACACGAACATGCCTGCCAGCGAAATCGCGGCGCTGATCCAGTGCCAGCTGTGCAGCTGCTTCAGCCAGAACTGCCGCGCCTTCCGGTTCTGCTGCCGGGCCCGTTTCGCAGACGGCTGAGGTGCCGCAGGCGCGATCCGGGCCGATCGCATCGCGGTCGCGGGCTCAGCCCCAGGCGGCAGCGTGCCTGCAAGCGATGCGTCGCGCGATGATGAAATTGGCTCCGGCGGCACTGTGATTTCCCGTGCGAATTGAGGGTCCTTCCGAGGACTCGCAGCTTCGCACCTGCGCAAACTCGCAGCCTGTGTCAAACGTTTTAATGCGAATGAGAATCAATTGATACAAATCTATGCATCTCGTTACATTTCAATTGACTCTGCGAACGAGTCGCAATAGCGGCCCGTCCCACCCAATCATTCTCTCGGGGGAGAACCCAATGACTGCTGCGAAAACCACTCCACCTCTGCTCGCGCTGAGCTGCGTCAGCGCGATCGCCTTTACCAGCCCGGCCTGGGCGCAGGAGGCGCAGCCCAGCCAGCGACTCGGCGGCATGACTGTCACCGACAGCGCGATCGAGGAGAGCGAGGTGAAGGTCGAGAAGGCGGATTCGCCCAAATATACCGCGCCGCTGCTCGACACGCCGCAGACCATTACCGTCATCTCGTCGAAGAGCATCCAGCAGCAGAACCTGCTGACCCTGCGCGAAGTCCTGCAGAACGTGCCCGGCGTCACCTTCGGCGCGGGCGAGGGCGGTTTCGGCTATGGCGACCGCATCATCCTGCAGGGCCAGGATGCGAAGAACGACGTCACCATCGACGGCGTCCGCAGCTCGGCCTTCCAGAACCGCAACGAAACCTACAATATCGAGCAGATCGAGGTGACCAGCGGTCCCAATTCGGTGTTCAGCGGCGGTGGATCGGTCGCCGGCAACATCAATCTCGTCACCAAGAAGCCGCTGGCCACCGACCAGACCGTGATTCAGGCGGGGATCGGCACCGACAATTACTATCGCGCGACGGTCGACATGAACCAGCGCCTGTCGGACCTGATCGCGGTGCGGCTGAATGCGGTCTATCACGAAAATGACGTACCGGGCCGTGATGTCGAATTCTTCGAGCGCTGGGGCGTTGCGCCGGCGATCACCATCGGTATCGACAGTCCGACCAATCTGACATTGCAGTTCGAGCATCTCGACGACAAGGCCATGCCGCAATATGGCCTGCGCTATTACGCCAATCTTGGCGGCTTTCTCGACGATTTTGACCGCTCGGGCTATTACGGCTTTGCCAATCTCGATCGCCAGAATGCCAAGACCGACGCGCTCCAGGCGATCTTCAGCCATCAGATTGCCGACGGCATCTCGGTCCGCAACCTGACCCGTTACGAGCGGATCGACCAGGACACGGTGACCAGCCAGCCGACCGGAACCTTCTGCCTGGCCTCCACGGGGCGCCAGCCCGGCACCTTCGCGGTTCCTTCGGTCGAGAACGCCTGTCCCGCGACCGTCCCTGCCGGATATTATCTCCCCACCGGCGGGCGCGGCGTGCAGCGCCACATTACCAACGACACCTTCTACAACCAGCTCGATCTCAGCGCCGATTTCAGCACCGGCGGCATCGAGCATTCGCTGGTCATCGGCGCTTCCTATCTGCAGGAGGATTATCGTCAGACCAACGGCGTCCTGCCGCGCAATCCCGATGGCAGCACGCCCGCCTTCGCGCTGGTCAACATCGCCAATCCGGGTGAGGTGGTGCAGGGGCCGGCGGGCTTCACCTATGGCAGCAACACCTATACCGGCCCGGTCAACTACATCCTGACCGCGCGCAACCGCGGCGACCGCCGGGTGATTGCGGGCTATCTGTTCGACACGATCAAGTTCAGCGACATGTTCGAACTGAACGGCGGTCTGCGCTACGAGAATGCGCGCGGATCGAACACCAGCCTGTCCTTCGTGAGCAGCGGTGCCACCCTGGGTCAGATCAGCGCCGCCAATGGCCCCTTCGAAAATGAGGACAATCTGTTCAGCTACCGCGTCGGCCTTGTGTTCAAGCCGAGCGCCAATACCAGCCTCTATGTCGCGACGGGCAATTCGAAAAACCCGTCCCAGGCGGCGGTCGACGGTGCCTGCACGGTCAACAACTGCAATCTCGCGCCCGAAACGACTAAGAACTACGAGATCGGGGCCAAGGCCGATCTGTTCGACAACAAGCTGCTGGTCAGCCTCGCGCTGTTCCGCAACGATCGCAACAGCATCCGGGTCAATTCGAACGATCCGATCTTCCCCGAACAAAGGCTCGACGGGCGGCAGCGGGTGCAGGGAATCTCGTTCGCGGCATCGGGCAACATTACCGAAAACTGGACGATTTCCGCCAATTACATGTATCTCGATTCCGAGGTGCTGCAGGGCCTGTCCGATTTCTGCATCGCCAATCCCGGATCGACGGGCTGCAACAACAGCGCCGCCTTTCCCGATCCCAGCCGTGGGTCGCCGCTGCAGAACACCCCGCGCCATTCGGGCAGCCTGTTCACCAGCTATCGCTTCGATTTCGGG
The DNA here is from genome assembly GCA_964228845.1 of Blastomonas sp. GTDB lineage: Bacteria > Pseudomonadota > Alphaproteobacteria > Sphingomonadales > Sphingomonadaceae > Blastomonas. The sequence goes on along the minus strand of CAXRCQ010000398.1, from coordinate 2,982 downwards.
CTCGAGCTGGGCTATGGCCTGAACTATCAGGGTAAGTTCCTGCTCAACTTCCCGACGGCGGCCGAGCTCGCGGCGAACATTTACACGCCCTATCATGTGCCGAGCTACACCATCCATCGCTTCATGGCGTCCTACCCCATCACCGACCGGCTGATGGCGCAGGTGAACGTCCAGAACTTCACCAACGAGAAATATGTGACGACGGTGCGCAACCAGCTGGGCGGCAGCTGGGCGCAGCCGGGACCGACGCGCCAGGCGGTGGTCAGTCTCAGCTATCGGTTCTGATGCGGCATTCGGGCTGCACGTGCATTGCGCTGCGTGCAGCCCGATTTGCGCATTCGACACTTCCGGCCGCAGCCGCAGGCTGGCGTTCCTGCGAATCTTTGTATATTGCGAGTCAGTTTCAAGAATTTCGCCAAGCCAAGACTCCGGGGGCACGCAATGCTGGAAGCCGACAGTTTCTCGCCGACCACGGGTGCGGACGCATACCCCATGCCGAGCAGCTGGGCCGTTGCCGCGCGAACATTGCCGGGCGCAATATCCGGACGTGAAAGCGCGCACGAGCCTGCCGGGCGCTATGGCGAGGGCCGCAAGTCCCGGCTCCCCGCCATTCTCATCGCGCTGGCCGTCCATGGTCTGCTCGGCGCGGCGCTGACCAGTCTGGGCTATCAGGTCGTCAGGACCCGCGAGGAAAGCCTGGTCGCGATCAACCTGTCGCCGCCGGCCCCGCCGCCCGATACGTCGAAGCCCGCGCCGCCCGAAAGCCAGACGCTGCAGACCAGCGTCCAGCCCGCGCCGGTGACCGTCCCCGCGCCGCTGCCGCGGCCGATGGTTGCCACCATTCCCGTGGCAGCGGTGCAGGTGCCGGTGGCGGCCGTTGCCGCGCCGCCCGCGCAGGTTTCCGCTCCGCCCCCGGCACCGCCGTCTCCGCCCGCAATCGTCAGCGCCGATGCGCTCGGCACGCGGATGATCTCGGGGAGCCCGCCGCGCTATCCGGTCGAAAGCCGTCGCAGAAAGGAGCAGGGCACGGTCGAACTGGCGCTGGTGTTGGGGCTGGATGGCCGGGTCGAGACCATCTCGGTCGCGCAGAGCAGCGGCTTTGCCAGGCTGGATGATGCGGCGTTGAGCGCGGTGCGCAAATGGCGCTGGGCCCCCACCTTGCGCGATGGCAGCCCGGTCAGGGTGCGCGGCTTCGTCGAGATCCCCTTCGTGCTCAGCAACGTGTGATCCGCGCTGATGCTGCTGCCGCTTCCCGCCCTGTTGAACCCTGACGAGGTGCGGCGTCTTCGCGCGCTGATCGACCAGGCACGCTGGATCGACGGCAATGCCACCAGCGGGCATCAGGCGCGGCTGGTCAAGGACAATGAGCAACTGGCCGAGGGCAGTGCCGAGGCGCAGCAGGGCGGCGCGATCGTGCTCGCGGCGCTAGCGCGCAACCCGACCTTCATCGCGGCCGCGTTGCCCGCCAAGATCTATCCGCCGATGTTCAACAGCTATGCCGGTGGGCAGAATTACGGGCTGCATGTCGACAATGCCGTGCGGGTTCTTCCCGAAGGGGCGGGAACGGTGCGCGCCGATCTGTCAATGACGGTCTTTCTCGAGCAGCCCGAGGCCTATGATGGCGGCGAGTTGACGATCGAGACCGCATTCGGGGCGCAGCAGGTGAAGCTCGCTGCGGGCGACGCGGTGCTCTATCCGTCCAGTTCGCTGCACCGGGTCGAACCGGTGACGCGCGGGCGCCGGGTGGCGAGCTTCCTGTGGATCCAGTCGATGGTGCGCGACGATGGCGCGCGCAGCGCCCTGTTCGATCTGGACCAGTCGATCCAGCAGCTCGGCACCGAACTGAGCGAGGGACATGCGGCGCTGGTCCGGCTGACCGCCGTCTACCACAATCTGCTGCGGCGCTGGACCGAGGTCTAGCCGCAACCCTCGTGCGATCGGTGGTCTGGCCTGTCCCAATCGAAAGCGCTTGCCCGGGCGGCAGGTGCTGGCGGATCCGGAAAAGGCAGCCGATCCTTCAGCAGCATCGACAAGTTCATGTCCGAGAGGGGCTTTAGGCTGCGAATGCCGGGCAAGACAGCCTGGCTGTCGCGCAATTCGCTGACCTGCAGGAACGCTGGAGGTCTCGAAACGATCAGGGATCCAGTGGGAATCGAATGTGGCGGAGCGGGAGGGATTCGAACCCTCGATACGCTTTTGACGTATACTCACTTTCCAGGCGAGCGCCTTCGACCACTCGGCCACCGCTCCGCATGTCCTGGAAGGCGACCCCCTATAGCCAAGCGCACGATCGTGCAAGCGCGCTTTGCACGTCGGCGCGATGGATCGGAGAGAGGGGCAGCCGGGTTCAGACCACGGCGTGATAGCCCAGTACCAGACCGGAAATGCTGACCTGATCGGGCCGGGTTTCGACATTTTTCAACGTCAGCGTCGCGCGTGCGCTTTCGGTCAGCAGGATCTCGCTGCGCTGCGCGACGTCCTCGCCGAGCTTGCAGGTGAGATTCATCTCGTCGCCGAAAATATCCTCGTCGTCGATATTGAGCACCTCGCCATAGCCGATGCCGATCGAGGCATAGAGCTTGCGCTCCTCGGGCAGCACCATGTTCGCCGCGTTGAGCTGGCGCATGATGCCGCGAGCGGCGCGCACCGCGTCGTCTGCATTGTCGAACAGGCAATAGAGATTGTCCGCTTCGGCCTTGATCAGCAGCCCGCCATGATCCTCGATCTCCGGCAGCGCGAGCCGTTTCATCTGGTGCACCATGAGCAGGAAGGCCGCGACGCCGTGGCGCTGGGTGGTGCGCGAAAAGCCGCTCATGTCGAGCACCATCACCGCGCGGGTCTCCCCGAACACCTCGTGGATGCGCGCGGCGATCGAGGGAAGGTTCTCGGGCTGTTCGATCATCTCGTCGAGCAGCCGGTCGAGCGTCGAGCGGCTGTTGCGCAACGCCAGCGGCGTGTCGTCGTCGTCCTTCGGCCGCACTG
>CAXRCQ010000397.1:0-2338 GCA_964228845.1 Blastomonas sp. | reverse complement strand
CATGCCGCGATGATCGCGGTCGATACTTCTGCCTTGATGGCGATCTTGCTGAACGAGGAAACCGCAACAGCCTGTGCCGACTGCCTGGCATCGGACCAGCGACTGGTCATGTCGGCTGCGACGCTTTGCGAGGCACTGATCGTCGCGGCGGGGCGCAATCTCGGCCCCGAAATGGGGCAGATGGTTTCGGGATTGGGGATAGAGATTGTTGCGGTATCAGAGGATTTTGCCCGGCGGGTGGCGGAAAGCTATGCGCTTTGGGGCAAGGGCGTACACCCGGCGTCGCTAAATTTCGGCGATTGCTTTGCCTATCAGCTGGCCAAGGACAATATGTGCCCGCTGCTGTATGTCGGTAATGATTTTACCAGAACGGATATCGCCTCAGCGATCTAACAAAAGGCTGGCTCCCCGAGTAGGATTCGAACCTACGGCCAAGTGATTAACAGTCACCTACTCTACCGCTGAGCTATCGGGGAACGCTCTTTTGCCTTCCCGGCGAGGCGATGCTCCCCGGGAGAAGCGCGCCTATAGCACCGGGTTTTTTGGTTTGGCAAGCACCTGATTTCACGTTCAGACGATAAATTGTTCGGCGGAAATGCGGTCGTCCAGGCTGTGGCCCGGATCGAACATCAGCGACAGGCGGCGGTTGGGGTCGATGGCGATCTGGATATCGCGGATATCGCGCACCTCGCGCTGGTCGGCGACCGCGCTGACCGGCCGCTTGGCGGGCTCGAGCACGCGGAAAGTGATCTGCGACGAATCGGGCAGCAGCGCGCCCTTCCAGCGGCGCGGGCGGAACGGGCTGATGGGCGTCAGCGCCAGCATGCCGCAGCCCAGCGGCAGGATCGGCCCGTTGGCGGACAGGTTGTACGCGGTCGACCCCGCGGGCGTCGCTACCAGCACGCCATCGCACACCAGCTCGCCGATTCGCACCGCGTTGTTGACGCTGACCTCCAGCTTGGCGGTCTGGCGCGTCTCGCGCAGCAGCGACACCTCGTTGATCGCGGGATAGGTGACCCGCTCGCCCGACATGGTAGTGGCGGTCATCGACAGTGGCAGAACCTCGAACGACTGGGCTTGTTCAAGCCGGCGCTGGATGCTGTCGCCACTGCGCCACAGGTTCATCAGGAACCCGACGGTGCCGAGGTTCAGGCCATAGACCGGAACGATCCGCCCGCGCTCCAGCATCTGGTGCAGCGTCTGCAGCATGAAGCCGTCGCCGCCCATGACGACGACGATATCGGCCTCGTCCAGGCTGGCCCAATCATGCGCCGCCTGCACCTCGCGCGCCGCCTTGCGCGCCCGTTCGGTGGGAGAGACGGCCAGCGCAATTTTACGGTCAAGAACCGATTGGGGCATGTTCCACGCCTTATCTTATGGGTGACAGGGTCTTAACGGATCGGTGCTAATGCGCCAATGTTTCTTGGGATATTGCGCATCGTGCCAATGCAGGGCATCGGAGCCAAATTCCGGACGGATCGGGGGCGGGTTCTGGACAGCAGCGAATATCGGAACCGGCCTAGCTGGCGCGCCAATGGCGGCGGTGTGGTGGACGCAGCGCTGGCGGCGGCGCTGGCGGAGTGCGGCTTTGCATCTGCCGGAGACGGCCATGCTGATCTGCTGATCGCCGACATGCGGGGCCGCTCGGATGCCCTGCCGCACCCGTCTTCGGCACATGACGGCCAGGGCCTGCTGATCTGCGACAGCGCCTGGCTCGCCCATGCGCATGCTATCCCTGCGGCGTTCACGCATGCGCTGGTTGCGCCATTCGGGGAGGATGCACTCGCCCTGCAGTTGCGCCTGATCCGCGCGCAACTGTCGAGCAGAAGCGATGCGCCCACCGATCTGCACCAGCGGATCGCAAGCTTCGCTGCGGCGGGCGAGGGGCCGCTTCATGCGATGCTGATCGGCCTCAGGCGCATGCCAGCGGTCAATGCGACCTATGGCACCGCGGTCGGGGATGCTGCGCTGGAGGCGATGGAGCAGCGGCTCGAGCGGCAGGTTGCACGGCTTTCGGGTGGCGCTGCGCTCACAGTCAGGCTGTCGGGCGGCGACTTTCTGATCGCGCATGCGACGCCTGAAGAGCGATTGGGCTGGCAGGTAATGGCAGAACGCATGCTCAAGCTGGTGTCGGAGCCGTTGGATGCAGCCGGGCATCGGCTCAGGCTCACCGCGCGCGCGGCGCTGGCGGTGGCGCGCGAGGGCGAGGGGCCGGTATCATTGCTCGACCGATTGTCGGCTGGGCTTGCCCAGGCGCGCGAAAGCGCCGCCGAGCCGGTGCGCTGGGCTGATCGCCAGTCCGACCATGCTCCCCAAAGCGGCTATCGGCTCGAACAGG
>CAXRCQ010000396.1:0-4488 GCA_964228845.1 Blastomonas sp. | reverse complement strand
GGATGCGCGGTGTGCCGCGCCGTCCCAGCATCAATTCGGTCAGCGCCCAGACCAGCGCGTCAGCACGGTCGGGCGAACGGCCCGGACCCTGATACGTGCCGCCCGCCAACAGGCCGCACATCTCGTCTTCCAGCCGTGCGAAGGTGCCGCAATGCACCACCCGGCCCGCCTCGTAGAGCGCCGCCACCGGCTCGGCGCGCGCGACCTTGCCGCGGCTCGCGTGCACCAGCCGCACCGGCAGCGCGATGTTCGAGGCGCGCAGCACCGCTCCCACCATCTCGCCACCCTGATTGGCCTCGGCGATGACCCGGTCGGCCTCCCAGGCTTCAGACGCCGCCGACACCGCGCGCGCCCAGCCTTCGGGCGAGGCGCCTTCGAGCGAGCAATCGGCGAGCACAGCCGCGCGGCCATCGTCCTGCAGAGCGCACACCACGATACCGCACGCGTCGCCCGACGAGCCTGCCGGCGGATCGACCCCGATCACGACGCGCACCAGGCCTTGTGCCTGCCAGCGCACGCGGCAGGCTTCGATCAGGCTGCGGCTCCACAAGGCCCCCTCGATATCCTCGAGCAGCTCGCCATCGAGCTCCTGCCGCCCCAGCGCGGTGCCGCCATAATGCCGCTCGACCGCCGCGAGAAAGGCGGGCGGCAGGTTCGCGCGGTTGGCAAGGCTGCTGCCCCGGCTGATGACGAGGCCCGGATCATCAAGCAGTCGCCGCACCAGCGGCACCGCGCGCGGCGTGGTCGTGGCGCAGACTTGCGGCAGCGATCCCACGCGTAGGCCCAGCTGCAGATTGTCCCAGGCTGCCATCGCCCGGCCCGAAGCATTGTCCCATTTCGCGATCTCGTCGCACCAGGCATGGCTGTGCTCGGGTCCGCGCAAGCCTTCGGGCTCGGCGGCGGAAAACAACACCGCCTGCGCCCCGCCCGGCCAGCGCAGACGGCGCAGCGAGGGCTCCCAGTGCGGCCGCGCATCGTCCGGCGCGATCGCCAGCAGCCCGCTCTGCCCTTCGACCATCACGCTGCGCGCTTCGGCCAGATTGGCCGCGACCAGCGCGATGCGCGCATCGGGAAGGCCTTCCGCTATCGAGCGCACCCATTCCGCCCCCGCGCGTGTCTTGCCGAAGCCGCGCCCGGCCAGGATCAGCCAGGTCCGCCAATCCCCGGGCGGCGGCATTTGCTGGGCGCGCGCCCAGAACGGCCAGTGGTGCGCCAGCGCTGCAACCGCTGCATCGGACAGCCCGTCCAGGTACAGCCGCGCTGCCTCGCCCGGCATGGCCGCCAGCCTTTCGGCCAGCGAATAATCCTTCATGTGCTGCGAGGTGCTGTCGCATCGGGAACCGCCTTGTTGGCGGCCCCGCCATCCAGCCGCTGGCGGATCTGCTCCAGCGTCGCCGCGAGCTGATCGCGCGCGCTCCTGGCGGAGAGCGGATCGGATGGCTGGTCGCTGCGGGCCTTGTCGGCGCTCTGCTTGTACGCCATCAGCAGCTTCAGCCCCTGGGCATCGTCGAATTCGGTCGCCCGGCCGATGCTGCCATCGGGGCGCTTGACCGGCTTGATGGTGCCGAAGCGCGCGGTCTTGAGCATGCGGAATTCGAGCTCGTCATAGCCGGTGGCGATCGCCATCTGCCAGCCATGGCTGAACGCCGGACAGATCGCGCGCAGCCGGTAGACCGCGGAGCGCGATACCCCGGCGCGCTTGGCCGAGACCGAAACGTTGGACGTTTCAGCAAGATGGTCGAGGAAGGCGCACAGGCGCTCCTCCGACAGGCTATCGGACAAGTCTGTCTCCGCGAGGCAAGAAATGGGCCGAGAGAGCCTTCAGCCGGGGACAGTTCCGACTCGCTCCATCTCGATGTTCCCGATATGTACCGAAACAGCGTGACGATGTCAACCAGAAATAACCAGAGCGGTTAATAGACCTCATCCGGCGGCGGCGGATCGAGCATCAGGTTGAGCCGTCGAAGCGCCAGCGCGGCGAGGCGCTGGGTCTCGCTCTTGCGGCGGGCAGCGGGCAACGGCCGGGTGGCTGCAGGGCGGATGATCTCCGCATCATAGGCGTCGGCCACGATCAGTCCGGTGACATCGGGCAGGAACGCCTCGCCTGAGACCAGCCCGGCATCCAGCGCCGGGCACAGCCCCCAATAGAATCGGTCGCAATGGTCGAGATATTCGCCCCATTTTGCATCGCCCAGCAGATCGCCGCGCGCCACCTTGATCTCGACGATGACGATCTGCCCGCGCGCATCGATCCCCATCAGGTCCGCACGGCGGCCATTGGGCAGCGCCACTTCGGATGCCACCCAGATCTGATTGCGCCGGAACAGCCGCGCGATCCCTCGCGCCACCGCCGCCGCTCCTTGAGGCAGGCCGCAGGGTGCTGCCATCGACATCGATGGATGATCCGCTTCGGCCGCTGGCGTGAACAATATGTCGGTCATGGCCCGACTTAATACAAAACGGGAACAAAGAAAAGACCGCCCGCTGCTGCGGGCAGGTCCACCTGGTCAGCCGACTTGGTGCGGATCGAGAATTGCGGTCAGGCCCTCGGTGGCTTCGCGGTGCAGCAGCGCTGCGGCGGCGGCAGCACGATGGCCTTTCCGGCGTGCCTGATCCAGTGCGGCAAAGCCCGTCTGCAGGGCTGCCGACACAGCATCAAGCTCGATCGCCAGCCGGGCTTTCCCGATCGCGTCCGATGCCGCCAGCCGCGCCGAAAAGGAGGCGCGCTGATCGAGCGAGACGGAAAGGGTCGTGCCCGAGCGCCCGGTCCACCGACCGAGCATATCGAGCACCGTCGCGATGGCATCGACCCGGGCGAGAATCGAATCGCTGGCTGCCTCGGCGCGCGAATCGGGTTCAATCGGGGCGAGCGAAGCGAACATTGCGTAATACGCTGACACCCCTCGGTTAACATTGCGATAAAGGTCCGAACCGAGCCGAATCCGTGGCGCGAAAGACACAATCTTTCACATATGCTGCATATCTTGGCATTTTTTTCTTGTGCACCGCAGCATGGCAGGGCAGCATTGCTGTCGCTGATCGTGAGCACCCCATATTGGCGCCAAGGGACGCCAGGCAGAACAGAGGGTAGCCACTGCAGCGCAGGCGGGACGAAACGCATCCAGTTGAAAGGAAAAACATGCGTACGTCCAAATTCCACCGGGGCCTTGCGGGCCTCGTCCTCCTCGCGTCGTCGGCTGTCGCCACCCCTGCATTTGCGCAGGAGGAAGCAGCGGAGCCGGTCACGATTTCCGGATCGGTCGGATTGGTATCCGATTATCGCTTCCGCGGCGTTTCCATGTCCGACGAAGGAATGGCACTCCAGGGTGGCTTCACCATCAGCCACGAATCCGGATTCTATGCGGGCACCTGGGGGTCGAACCTCGCTGGTTGGGGCACGTTCGGCGGTCCCAATCTGGAGCTCGACATCTTCACCGGATATACCAAGACGTTCGATGCGACCACGATCGACGTGGGTGTTACATGGTATATGTATCCCAGCGGCGCTGACGAAACCGACTTTTTTGAAGGTTACGCAAAGCTGAAGGGAACCGCTGGCCCCGCCACCCTCACGGCCGCAATCTTTTATGCTCCGAAGCAGAACGCGCTGGGCAATTTCTCGGCCACGCCGTTCAGCCGCGGCCAGAAAGAGGACAATCTCTATCTCGCCGGTGATGCCAGCTTCGGCATTCCCGACACACCGGTCACCATCAATGCCCATATCGGCTATTCGGAAGGCAATCCCGGTCTCGGTCCCAACGGCACCTCGGTCGCACCCACCGGCGAATATTGGGACTGGTCGCTCGGCGCCTCGGTCAACGTCTATGGTCCGCTGACACTGGGCGTTGCCTATGTCGATACTGACATCACTGCCGCGGAATCGGCCTATCTGCAGCCGAACTTCAGCCGCGTGCGCGGTGGCGGCGGGCAGATTGCCGACGCTACCGTGGTGGTGAGCCTGACGGCGGCGTTCTGACGAACGTCTGATTTTCCGGGGGGTTGTGGCCGCATCCGATGCTCGCGGATGCGGCCACATCTTTTTGGATTTCGCCGGCGAGCTGGGCTATGGGCCGCAACCATGACCAGGCTTCGCCTTGCCACTGTCCATCCGGACGAACCGGAAATCTTCCATTCGCTGCAGGGCGAAGGGATTTCGATCGGCAGGCCGTCGGTGTTCGTGCGCCTGTCAGGCTGCAACCTGGCATGCCACTGGTGCGACACGCCCTATACCTGGTTCTTCGGTGGCCATGCAGGCACGCATCGCGGCGAGGAGCATTTTGACCGCCGCGCCAACAGCGCCAGTTGGGAGATCGGGCAGGTTGCCGAGGCGATCCGCGCCTTCGAGTGTCGCCTTATCGTGTTCACCGGTGGGGAGCCGCTGCTGCAGCTGCCTGCGCTGACGGCGCTTTGCAGGCTGCTGGGGGCGGACTTCCATATCGAGATCGAGAGCAACGGCACGGTCCCGCTGACACGCGACTTTTCGCCCCA
>CAXRCQ010000395.1:0-6485 GCA_964228845.1 Blastomonas sp. | reverse complement strand
TCAATCGCTGGGCACACGAATTCGTATCGGTCGTATTCGTCGTCCTCTATCGCGATGTCGAAATTGTCCAACGCACTATTATCCATGAAGACGGCCCCCGTCGCGTCGCAAGCAGCTTCGGGTTGGTCGGGAATGATGCAGCCGACCGGATAGTGGTCGACTTGCGAGTAGCCGATATTTTCGAGGTCTTTGACGGTCGGCGCATCAACTTCTGCGACGACGGCATACGGGGCCAGATCAACGTAAGGCGGATCGCCAACTGACCGTCCATCCTTGGCTGCGTCACTGGTTTGATCATAAGCGGAGGCAGCGATTGCCCCGACGAACATTACAATCCATTTCAGCATTACCAATCCCCGAGCAAGCTCTTGATGATGGCGAGATGGACGGGTTGGCGCAACGTCCGCAATGGGGACGAAAGCATAAGTTCCGGAATATTCTAAATTACCCGATAGCTGCCAATCCGCCTCGCCGTGTTAGCAATACCGCTCGACCGGGTTTGCCAATTCAGGCCCTATCTGCCGGAAGGGCACCGCCCACCGCCCACCGGATGACCTGTGTCAGTGCATCGTGCGCAGGCGATAGCGCCCACCGCTGAACGGACCGAAGAGCTGCGGCACGGCGGGGTGATCGACGGGACCGTTGCTGTCGTCCTTCACCAGATTCTGCTGGCTGACATAGGCAATGTAGCTGTTCTCGGCATTTTCCGCGAACAGGTGATAGAAGGGCTGATCCTTGGCAGGGCGCAGTTCCTCGGGAATCGATTCGTACCAGTCCTCGCTATTGGCGAACACCGGATCGATATCGAACACCACGCCGCGAAAATCGAAGATGCGGTGCCGCACGACATCGCCGATCGCATAGCGCGCCTTGGCGATGCGTGGCATCACGATCGCGCCGGACGCCGCATTGCCTTCGGTTGCATCATCGAGGCCGAAGCGGAAAGGATTGTTGCTCATACGCTTAATCTAAGGTGTTGCGGCGCAGCATACAAGCTTTCCGCTGCTCACAGGCCGGATTCCCCCTTGGCAAGCGGATTGCCTTGCGCTAATGGCCCGCCTTCCCGCAGATCGACCACGCATCTGATGCCCTGCGGGAACCGAAAGGATCGCCGAAGCCCCAGCGCCTCGGCCCGCCCGGACGGAGAGGTGGCAGAGTGGTCGAATGTACCGCACTCGAAATGCGGCGTGGGTGCAAGCTCACCGTGGGTTCGAATCCCACCCTCTCCGCCAGGTACCAATCCTACAACATCCCTGTTCAGTTCTGAGCGCTCGTCCTTCTGCGCGCTTTCCGGCGTGATTGGCCGCCTGGTGGATTGCTCGACCGCGCAGAAAATTGTTGATCAAGACATGATATACTATATCTCACGCCGCGCTGGTTAGCCATGCTCTGTGCTCCGGCCGGTCTTTGGGGGGTATTGTCGATGAGAAATTTTCAGCTTGCTGGTCGCTGGTTGCCGCTGCTCGCAATGGGCGCGCTCGGCTTTCAGGGGCAGGCCATGGCGCAGGACGGTGGGGCGGCAGCGGAGGATTTCGAGGCCGCGGACAATATCATCGTCACCGGCCAGCGTCAGGCCTATCGTGGCGATTTCACGCTGCGCGAGACGCCGCAGGCGATCACCCAGATCGGTCAGGAGCTGATCGACGCCAACAATCTCACCCGGCTCAGCGATGCGCTCGACCTGTCGGCCTCGGTGGCGCGGCAGAACAATTTCGGCGGCCTGTGGGATGCCTATGCGGTGCGCGGCTTTGCCGGTGACGAGAATCTGCCCTCGGGCTATCTGGTCAACGGCTTCAACGGCGGGCGCGGTTTTGGCGGGACGCGCGATGTCGCGGGTGTCGAGCGGATCGAGGTGCTGAAAGGACCCAATGCCGCACTGTTCGGTCGCGGCGAACCGGGCGGCACCGTGAACATCGTTACCAAGCGCGCCGATTTCGACACGCGGGGGCGGATCAACGTCCTGGCCGGCAGCTTCGACCGGCGCCGCGCCGATGCCGATGTCAATATCGCCATCGGCGATGTCGCCGCGGTTCGCCTGATCGGCTTCTACGAGAAATTGGACAGTTTCCGTCGGACGGTGAATTCGGAGCGGGTCGGCTTTCTGCCCTCTTTCGTGTTCCGGCTCGGCGAAAACACCACGATCAGCTATGATCTCGAGCTGACCCGGCAAGAGGCCGATTTCGATCGCGGGACCGTTGCGATCGGCGGAGTGCTGGGCCGCGTCTCGCGCCGCGACTTTTTCGGCGAGCCGGGCGACGGCCCGACCGAGGCGGATGCCACCGGTCATCAGGTGCAGTTCGACCACAGGTTCAACGAGGACTGGAGCCTGCTTGTCGGCGCCCAGTATCGCGAGACCAGGCTCGAGGGTTTCTCGTCGGATGCCGAACTCGCGGCAGCGCGCCAGCGGCTGTTGCGCGATGGCCGCTCGCTGTCGCGCCAACGCCGCTATCGGCTGTACGAGGGCGAGCATTTCGTCGTGCGCGGCGAACTGGCGGGGCAGTTCGAGACCGGCGGCCTGACGCACCGCGTGCTGATGGGTGTCGATTATGACGAGTTCGACAATTCGCAGCTCTTCCTGCGCTTCCGCCCGCCTGCGATCGGCGCAACAACGACCGCGCAGGCGAGCAATGACATCGACGTGTTCAACCCGGTCTATGGCCGCTTCCCGCTGCCCGTTCCGGGACCGCAGACCAACCGGCTCGATCAGCAGCGAGCGGTCGGTGCCTATGTCCAGGACCAGATCAGCATCACCGAAAAGCTGCAGATCAGGCTGGGCGGGCGCTTCGACGACATTACCGTCGAAAGCCTCAACCGCGCCAATAGTGTCGCTGCCAGCCGCAGCTACAACCGGTTCAGCCCTCAAGCGGGGATCGTCTATGCCGCATCGCCCGCCGTCTCGTTCTACGCGGCCTATGGCGAGGGTTTCCGCGCCAATCTCGGCGCGACGGCTGCAGGCACGCTTTTCGATCCCGAAACCAGCAAGTCCGCGGAAATCGGCGCCAAATTCGGGCTGTTCGATGACGCGCTGCAGGGCACAGTGTCTCTGTTCAACCTGACCAAGTCGAACGTGCTCGCGGCGGACCCGGCCAATCCCGGCTTCTCGCTGCCCATTGGAAAGGCGCGCAGCCGGGGTCTGGAAGTCGATCTTATGGGCAAACTACCCGGCGATATCGATCTGTGGTTTTCCTATGCCTATGTCGATGCCGAGGCGCGGCAGGATGTCGCCGACCTGAACTTCGGTCTGCCGATTCGCAGGGGCGACCGGCTGATCAACATCCCGCGCCACACCGTCAGCCTGCAGGCCTCGCGGGCCTTCGACATCGGCGAAACCAGACTGACGGTCGGCGGCGGGGTGCAGCATGTCGGCACCCGGCTGGGCGAGACCGGAACCGCATTCGAATTGCCCGACTACACGCTGGTGCGTCTGTTCGCTGCGTGGAAGGTGATTGAGAATGTGGAGATTTTTGCTGACGTCACCAATTTGCTTGATACAGTATACTATACCAACAGCTTCGCCCAGCTATGGGTTCAGCCCGGTACGCCGCGCGCGGCGTCGGTGGCGCTGAGATTGTCGTTCTAATGAGGACCATGCATGTCTGACCCCGTATTGGTGATCGATCAGCTCGTTGTCGAGCGCGGGGGGCGGCGCATTGTCGATGGTCTCTCGCTGCGTCTGGCAGCGGGCGAAATCTATGCGCTGCTTGGCGGGAATGGCGCAGGCAAATCGACGACGCTGTTCGCGATCCTGGGCTTTCTTGAGCGTTCGAGCGGGGTGCTCACCGTTGGAGGGCAGGACCCGGCCAATGCGATAGACGCGGTGCGCGCGCAGATTGCCTATCTGCCGGAGAATGTGGCACTGTACGATCATCTGAGCGCGCGCGAGAATGTCGATTATCTGTTGAAAGTAGCTGATTGTCGCCGCACGCGATCGGATATCGAGGGGGCGTTCGAGGCGGTCGGCCTGGCCGCCACCGCATGGGACCAGCGCGCGGGCAGCTTTTCCAAAGGCATGCGGCAGAAGACCGCGATTGCACTCGCGATGTTGCGCGATACGCCGCTGCTGCTGCTGGACGAGCCGACATCGGGGCTCGATCCTGCGGCGTCGGCCGATTTCCATGCGCTGCTCGAGACACTCGCGGCACGCGGGGTGGCGGTGCTCATGGTGACGCACGACCTGCTCGGCGCGGCCGACACGGCCGATCGCATCGGGCTCATTTCGGGTGGCAGGATCGCGAACGAATGGGCAGCAGCGCATGCCGAGCCCCGCTTCGACCTTAACGCGCTGCACGACGGCTTCGCGAGGGTAAGATGAGCCAGGCGCTGACGATTGCGGGCGCGGAACTGCGCCTGATGCTGCGTTCGCGTCTGGCGCTGGTCGGCATCGCGACGCTGCTGCTGCTCTCGGCCATCGCGGCGGTGACATCGGCGACGCAAATGGCGGCGGCGGCGCACATCCGCGCCGAAGCGCAGGCCGCGACCGACGCGCAGTTCAAGGCGCAGCCCGATCGTCACCCCCACCGCATGGTGCATTACGGTACCTATGCGCTGCGCCCGGTCGGGCCGCTGGCCGCGTTCGATCCCGGTGTCGATGCGTTTACCGGCACGCTGCTGTTCCTCGAAGGCCATCGCCAGAACAGCGCCACGTTCGGTGCGGCGCGCGAGTCTTCCGATCTGGTGCGCTTCGGGCAACTGACACCCGCCTTCGTGCTGCAGACGCTGGCACCGCTGTTGCTGGTGTTCCTCGGTTTCGCCACGATCGCGCGCGAGCGCGAGCGTGGCAGCCTTCGCGCGCTCGCTGCGCATGGCGCGGGGTCATGGGCGATCCTTGGCGGAAAGGCGATTGCATTGGGAGTCACGGCATTGCTCGCGATGCTGCCGGCCTTTGCCGCGCTTGCATGGGCGGCGGTACAGCAGCCAGGCGAGGCGGGGATCGCGGCGCTGACGGCCTTGTCCTATAGCGGCTATCTGCTCGTCTGGGTGCTCGTCATCACCGCCGTCTCGGCGCTGGCGGGCAGTGCGCAGGGCGCGCTCGTCACCCTGATCGCGGCCTGGGCGATTGTCGTCGTGCTCGTTCCGCGTGCGGCAGCGGCCTGGGTGGGCGTCGCCGAGCCCTTGCCGAGCCGTGTCGATACCGAGTTCGCGATCGCGGCAGACCTGCGCCGCATCGGAGACAGCCACAATCCCAACGACCCGCATTTCGCTGAATTCAAGGCGAAACTGCTCAAGCGCTATGGGGTGACAAAGGTCGAGGATCTGCCGTTCAACTATCGCGGGGTGCTGGCGCAGGAAGGCGAGCGGCTGACATCGGGGCTGTTCAAGCGCTATGCCGCGCGTGCCGCCGATATCCAGAATGCGCAAGTCGACCGGCTGACAGCACTGGGCGTGATAAGCCCGGCGCTCGCGGTGCGCCGCGCCTCGATGACGGGCGCTGCGACCGATCTGGGCACACATCTGGCGTTCCTCGCCGCCGCAGAAGCCTATCGCTATGACATGGTGCAGAAACTCAACGGCCTGCAGGCTAGCGCTGTTGCCAGCGCCGATGATGCTGCGCGCAGCAAGGACCCGATTGCCGACCGCCGCACCCGCATTTCCGCTGATTTCTGGAAATCGATCCCCGATTTCGACTTCGCCGCGCCGAGCCCGTCTGAGCGTGCGGGTGCAATGGCGATGCCGCTTGCGGTGCTGGGCCTGTGGGTCGCGCTGGCTCTGGCGCTCTTTGCCCTTGCAAGCCGTCGCCTCGAAAGGGCGGGCGCATGAGCAATCTGTCCCGTGAAAGCTGGCTGATGCTGCGCAGCAAATCGGTGATGCTGGCGCTGCTGCTGCTCGCGATCTGCGCGAGCGCTGCAGTGGGGCTGGGGCTCGCCAGCGTTGCGCGCGATCGGGCGGCGATCGACCGCATGCTCGCAGGACAGCCCGTCGAGGAGCGCGCACTCGCGGCGTTCGTCGAGGATGCGGGATCAGGTGCCTATTACGGGTTTCAGCCGACCTGGGACGCGCCATCGGACCTCGCCTTTGCCGCGCTGGGCAGCCGCGACATCGCCCCCGCCATGCTGCGCGTTCGTTCGTTGGCGCTCGAGGCGCAGATTTACGAAAACGAGGCGGCCAACCCCGAGCTCGCGCTGCCCGGGCGGTTCGATCTCGCCTTTGTCGTGATCTATCTTGCGCCGCTGGTGCTGATCGCCCTGCTGCATGATCTGTGGTCGGGCGAACGCGAGGCCGGGCGCTATCATGCGCTCGCCGCGCTGCCGGGGGCGAACCGGCGGCTATGGACCGCGCGGGTGCTGGTGCGCGTCGGCGGCGTACTTGCTGCACTGCTGCTGCCGTTCCTGGTGGGAGCACTGATCGCGGGCACCGCGCCGCTGCGTGCGCTCGGCTTCGCGGGGTTGATCGTGCTGGTAGCGCTGCTGTGGACGGCAATCATCCTGCTTGTCGCTCGGCGCGGCGCGCGCTCGGCGGTGCATGCCGCATCGCTGGCGGCGATCTGG
>CAXRCQ010000394.1:0-4035 GCA_964228845.1 Blastomonas sp. | reverse complement strand
CACCCCTCCATGATCCCGCGCGATCACCCCCACCCACCCCTCCCCCATTGACGGGGAAAGCTATGGACGCAACATCCCTGCCCCAGCATCTCGCCGACCCATTCTGGCACCAGTTTCGTCGCCGCGCCGTGGCGCGATTCGTGGAAGAAATAGCTGCCCTGGCTCGGCTCCAGATTGAGCTCGAGCGTCATCGCGCCGCGCGCCCGCGCCTCGCGCACCAGCCCGGCCGCGGGATAGACCGCGCCCGAGGTGCCGATCGAGACGAACAGGTCGCACGCGCCGACGGCTTCATAGATCCGCTCCATCTCGTACGGCATCTCGCCGAACCAGACGATATCGGGCCGCAACTGGCCTGCCACCCCGCATGCGGGACAGGCCGGCCGATCAATCAATGGTTCGCGCCATTCCGGCCGGGCGTCGCAGGCGAGGCACCAGGCGGTCAGATGCGTGCCGTGCATATGCAGCAGCCGGCTGGCCCCCGCGCGCTCGTGCAGGTCGTCGACATTCTGCGTGATGATCAGCAGCTCGCCCGGCCATTCAGCGTCGAGCCGGGCCAGAGCCTCGTGCGCGGCATTGGGCTGCTTGGTCTGGATCGCGGCGCGGCGCATGTCGTAGAAGCGCAGCACCAGATCGGGATCGCGCGCGAACGCCTCGGGCGTGGCGACATCCTCCACCCGGTGCTGCTCCCACAGCCCGCCCTCGGCGCGAAAGGTATCGATGCCACTTTCCGCGCTCACGCCGGCGCCGGTGAGGATGACGATGCTGGGAATCTTTGCCATGGGGCGAGCAATAGGGCATTGGCCGGGCGAAGGACAGTCTGGGGAAAGACGGATGACGCGGATCGGGATTATCGGGCTTGAGGGCCGAATGGGCCAGGCGCTGGAAAGCGCGATTGTCGAGGCAGGCGCGAGCGTATCGGGCGGGATCGACAAGGGCGGCGATCCGCTGGCGCTGGCGAAGGAGAGCGACGTGCTGGTCGATTTCTCGGTGCCCGCCGCGCTCGAGGCCAATCTGGACGCGGCGATTGCGGCGAACGTGCCCATCGTCATCGGCACCACGGGTCTGGAAGAACGGCACCACTGGCTGATCGACAGCGCCGCCGACCACATTGCGGTGCTGCAGACAGGCAATACCTCGCTCGGCGTCACCCTGCTCGCGCATCTGGTGCACGAGGCGGCGAGCCGCCTGGGCGACGATTGGGATATCGAGATTGCCGAGATGCACCACCGGCACAAGGTCGATGCACCTTCGGGCACCGCGCTGCTGCTGGGCGAAGCGGCGGCGCGCGCGCGCGGGCTTGACCTGGCACGCGACAGCGAGCGCGGACGCGATGGTGTCACGGGAGCGCGGGCGCGCGGCGCTATCGGCTTTGCGTCTCTGCGCGGCGGGTCGGTTGCGGGCGACCACACCGTGTTCCTAGCAGGCGAAAACGAGCGCATCGAGCTCACCCATCGCGCCGAAAGCCGGATGGTGTTCGCGCGCGGAGCGGTCAAGGCGTGCCTGTGGCTGCACAACCAGCCAGCAGGGCGCTATACCATGCCGCAGGTGCTCGGGCTCGCCTGATCCCGTCGGCTTGACGACCGCCGCGCCGCCGCCTAAGCCTGTATTATACAACCAATACAGCGGGGCGCAGCATGGCATTCAATCCCGAGTCAGCCACCAGGGCCTATATTGACGGGCTGGGCGCGGAAGCGCTCGCGAAATCTGCTGCCTATACCGCATCGAGCGAATGGATGATCCTGGGCGGACTGGTCGTCACGCTCGTCATCACCGTCATTATCGTCCGGCTGAAGCTCACCGATCGCATCTGGGCGCGGCTCGAGAATCGCGGCTGGGCGCTGCGGACCTTCCTGACCATCGCGGGTTTCTCGATCGCCTCGACATTGCTCAGCCTGCCCTGGACGATCTATTCGGACTGGTGGCACGAGAAGAGCTATGGCCTGACCAGCCAGCCGCTCGGCGATTTCCTGAGCCAGGGGGCGATCGCGATGACGATCAGCACGGTGCTGGGCAGCCTGTTCCTGCTCGGCGTCTATGCGCTGATGCGCCGCGCGGGAAAAAGCTGGTGGATCTGGTCTGCAGGCTTTGCGGCCGTGGTGGTCTCGCTGATGCTGCTCGCCGCGCCGACCTTCATCGAGCCGCTGTTCAACGAATACAAGCCGATCCCCGAGGGCCCGGTGCGCGAGGCGGTGCTGGAGATGGCGAAGCAGGTGGACATCCCGGAGGACCGCATCTTCATCTATGACGGATCGCGCCAGTCGAACAATTTCACCGCCAACGTCTCCGGCATCGGCAGCGCGGCGCGGATCGCGATTTCCGATGTTGCACTGAAACAGGCCTCGCTCGACGAGGTGCGCGCGGTGACCGGGCACGAGATCGGCCATTATGTGCTCGGCCATGTCTGGCGCTCGGTCGGAGTGCTGAGCGTGCTGGTCGTCGTGCTGTTCTTCCTCGCTGATCGCCTGCACCCGCGCCTCGCCCGCGCGCTGGGCAGCCCGACGACCGACATTGCCGATCCGCGCGGGCTTCCGGTGCTGATGCTGGTGCTGTCGATCCTGGGCACGCTGGCCTTGCCGGTGACCAATTCGCTGACCCGGATCGGCGAGAGCGAGGCCGATGCCTATTCGCTGCAGATGGTGAACCTGCCCGATGCGCTGGCGGGCGCGCTCGTCAAGACCGCCGAATATCGCTATCCGCGCCCGCACCCGCTGCAGGAAATGCTGTTCTATACCCACCCCTCGGTCGAGCGCCGCGTGCGCCGCGCCATGGAGTGGAAGGCGGAGCACCCTGCGGGCAAGCCGCCGGCCGCCGACGCCAACCCGTAATGCGCACCATCGGCCTGCTCGGCGGGATGAGCTGGGAAAGCTCGGCGCATTATTACCGGCTGATCAACCAGGCGGTGCGCGAACGCCTTGGCGGCACGCACAGCGCGGCGAGCGTCATGGTCTCGGTCGACTTTGCCGAAATCGAGGCACTGCAGCATGCCGGCGACTGGGAGGCGCTGACCGAGCGGATGATCGCAGCCGCGCGCCAGGCCGAACGCGGCGGGGCGGAGCTGCTGGTCGTCTGCACCAACACGATGCACCTCATGGCCGATGCGCTGCAGGCGGCGATCGGCATTCCGTTGCTCCATATTGCCGACCCGGTCGGGTCCGCCATCGCCGCCCGGGGGCTGAGCCGAGTCGGGCTGCTCGGCACCGGCTTCACCATGGAACAGCCCTTTATGCGCGACCGTCTGGCGCAGCGGCACGGGCTGGAGGTGATCATCCCCGAAGCGACGGACCGGCAGGATGTGCACCGGGTCATCTACGACGAGCTGGTGCGCGGGATCGTGACGGAAGAATCGCGCGCCGTCTATCGCAGCGTGATGGCGCGGCTGGGCGAACGCGGCGCGCAGGCGATCATCCTCGGCTGTACCGAAATCATGCTGCTGGTGCGCGAGGAGGACAGCCCCGTGCCGCTGTTCGACACGACCGCGCTGCACGCCCTTGCCGCAGTGGACATGGCTCTGGCACAAGCGGAGCCATGAACAAGGCCGACACTTTCGAATTCTACCGCCGCCTCGCCGAGACCAAGCCCGCCCCGGTGACCGAGCTGGAATATGGCAACCATTTCCAGCTGCTGGTCGCGGTGGTGCTCTCCGCGCAGGCGACCGATGTGGGCGTCAACAAGGCGACACGCGCGCTGTTCGAGATCGTGAAGACGCCCGAGCAGATGGTCGCGCTTGGCGAGGAAGGGCTAAAGCAGCACATCAAGACCATCGGGCTGTTCAACAGCAAGGCGAAGAATGTCATCGCGCTGTCCGAGGCGCTGATCGAGCGGCACGGCAGCGAGGTTCCGCAAGATCGCGATGCGCTCACTGCGCTGCCCGGCGTCGGGCGCAAGACCGCCAATGTCGTGCTCAATGCCGCGTTCGGGGCGGAGACCTTTGCAGTCGACACGCATATCTTCCGCGTCGGCAACCGCACGGGTCTTGCCCCCGGTCGCACGGTGATCGACGTCGAACGCGCGCTCGACCAGGGCACGCCGGGGCCG
>CAXRCQ010000393.1:0-2510 GCA_964228845.1 Blastomonas sp. | reverse complement strand
AGACGTGTGCTCTTCCGATCTCGCGTGCCATCGGGGCCGTCATAGCCGATCCAGATATGCACCAGCGGCACGAACAGCATGCGGCCCTGCATCGCGATCGGCTCGATCTGGCCGAGCGGCAGGCGAATCTGTCCCTCGCAGCGCTGGGTGCTGCCGGGCTCGATATCGGCGATCTTCTGCAGATGGGGGAGCAGGCTGTCGCCACGCATCGGGTCGATCGTCGGCGGCATGCCCTTGCGCGCCTGCACGATCGCGCCGTGCAGCGCGATATTGCTTACGGACATGTCGGCCATGTTGGTGACGCCCAGATGATAGCGCGCGACCGCGTTGACCAAAGTCACGTCGATGCCGAGCGTGGTGAAATCGAGCAGCAGGCGCGGCACCACCGGCGCGGGGGTTTCACCGCCCAGCTGATGCCGCTGCGGAACGCCCGGTGCGGCACCGAGCGAGGCCGACGCACCGCCGACGGAATCAGCGAGGGCCGAATCGGGCAGGATCTCGTCCATGTCCGCTTCTTCGGGTTCTGCTGGCGGCGGCATGATCGGCGCGCGGGCGGGCGGCGGAGGCGGTGGCGGCGGCGCAGCGGCGGCGCGCCAGCTGCCCGCCAACTGCGCGGCGTCGCGCCGCAGATCGGGCTGTGGCTGAGCTTGTGGCTGCGGCACGGGCGGAGGAGGTGGCGCGGCGACCGGGGGCTGCTGGCGCAAGGGCGGGGTCGGCACCGTCTGGACCGGCTGCAGATGCACCGGCGTGCCTTCCGCCACCACTGGCTTGGGCTTGCGCGACCGAACAGCCATGAAAACGAGGCTGGCAAGCGCGATCAGCCCGGCTGCGGCCCACCACCAGATCGAGCCGTCATCCTCGACGACAGCGGGGTCGGTTTCGGGCGAGCTGGCCGGGTCGGGTTCGGCCAGTCCCGGCAGCTCCGGAACGGGCAGCGGTTCGGCTGCGGGGGCTTCTGCTGCCGGTGCTTGCGCAGCCGGATCAGCGGAACTGACGGGCGTATCTGGCGCCGGAGTGGGCGCAACCGTCGGCGTCGGAGCAGGGGGCTGGGGGCGCGGCTGGGCCTGTGGCTGCTGCGCCGCCGGGCGCGATGGCGTGGGCCGCGGACGCGGCGTCTCCTGAACGCGCGGAGCCTGCTGGCGCGGAACCGGAGTAGGCGCGATGGTCGGCACCGGCGGACGCGGTGCGGGCTCGGCAGGCTGATCGGTGCGGCGCGGCGGGGTCGACTCGGCATCGACCGGGCCCTGCACGTCCGCAGGGGGTTGCGGGCTCGGCTGCGGCCCTGCGGGAAGCGAGAAGCTGCCTGGAGCATTATCCTGCGCAAGAACAGGCGCGGCCAGAGCAGACAGTCCGCCCGCCAATACCATCGCGATCAAGTTGCGGCCACTGTTCATGCCGACGAAATTCCCCACATAACCCCAATGACCGGCGCGAAAGGCTACCGGTTCGCACGAGATGACCATCCCCAGTACAAACCCCCGCCACGCGCCATGAGCGCTTAATCGGCGCTGAATGCGGGGCGGGAGATGACATCAGCCGTGTGCCGCATTAGATGAGGCGCATGACCGATCAACCCCAAACACGCTTTCTGGGCAAAGACAGCCCCATGCCGACCTCTCCGGAAGCGGCGGTGCTCGACTATGTGCCCAATCCCCGCCCCGGCAGGCCGTATCTGGTGCGCTTCACCGCGCCCGAGTTCACCTCGCTCTGCCCCGTCACCGGCCAGCCCGATTTCGCGCATCTGGTCATCGACTATGCGCCTGACAAGGTGATGGTCGAATCGAAATCCCTGAAGCTCTTCCTTGGCAGTTTCCGCAACCACCAGGCGTTCCACGAGGATTGCACTGTCGGCATTGCCGAGCGGCTGTTCGACGAGATGCAACCGCACTGGCTGCGCATCGGGGGTTACTGGTACCCGCGCGGCGGTATTCCCATCGATGTGTTCTGGCAATCGGGCGAACCGCCTGCGGGGCTGTGGCTGCCGCCGCAGGACGTTCCGGGCTCTCGCGGGCGCGGCTGATTACAGTCCCAGTGCGGCGAGGATCGCGCCCCAGCTCACCAGCTTGAAATTCTGCGTCCCGCCCCCGTTATCGCCGTCCTGCGCGATGAACAGCCCTTGTTCAAAGCCGGGGCCGTAATTGCCGACCGCCAGCTCGATCCCGTCGGTCTCCGATGTTCCGTCGAGCGCGCCGCCGTTGATGCGGAAGCGCCCGACCAGCTTGCCCGTGGCGGTGTCGAAAACGGCATAGGCATTGTCGCCCTGGCTTGAGGCGACGAGCAGGCTGCTCGCGCCTTCGCGCGTGGCGAGTGCGAGTCCCTCGACATCGGCACCCAGCTGCTTGCCATCGGCGGCGGCGAACAGCACCGGCGCGGCTTCGGGGCGCGCGGGGTCGATCTTCCAGCTGCCGAAATCCTCCTCGCCGACATAGAGCGCGCCGGTGGCAGGATCGATGACGCAGCCCTCGATCTGGGACCTGAGCTTCCAGCTCGCGCCGGGTGTGTGTTCGACC
>CAXRCQ010000392.1:0-16937 GCA_964228845.1 Blastomonas sp. | reverse complement strand
GCTTTCGGCGGTGGTATCGGGCCGGGGGAATTCTTCCTTGTCGAGCGCGACGGTGCCGTCGGGATTGTGCACCGGCACCACCGACTTGTCGAACCGGCCTTCGGCGATCGCGCGCGCGGCGCGCTGCTGGCTGACCAGCGCGAGCGCATCGAGATCCTCGCGCGAAATCCCCTCCATCGACGCGATGGCATCGCCGCACACGCCCTGGTGCGATTGCGGGTGCAGTTCGTCGAGCGCCGGGTTGTGCGATCCCATCAGCGGCGGCGGCATGCCGGCATTGGCTTCCTGCGCGCTGACCACCTGGGTGTAGCTCATCATCTCGGTGCCGCCGGCGATGACACAGTCTTCCATGCCCGACATGATTGCAGCAGTAGCAAGGTTCACCGAGGTGATGCCGCCGCCACAGAAACGGTCGAGCGTCATGCCGCTCGCCTTGATGTCATAGCCCGCCGCGAGCGCTGCCATGCGGCCAAGGTCGCCGCCCTGCTTGCCCTTTTGGGTCGAGGTCGACCAGATCACGTCGTCGACGGTGGCAGTGTCGAGGCCGTTGCGCTCCTTGATCGCCTTGAGCACGGTCGCGGCGAGATCCTGCGGGTGCAGGTGCGACAGTGCGCCCTTGCCGGGCTTGCCGACCCCGCGCGGGGTGCGGACGGCATCGATGATATAGGCTTCGGCCATGGACTCGGCTCCTCTCCAACTGGTTTAATCGCTCGGTTAAACCAGTCGAAAGCGCGCGGCAAGCCTATTCCAGCGTCTCGAGCATTTCGTTGCTCTCGAGCCAGCTCGCCTCGACCTCTGCCAGTTCATCGGCGATCTTGGCGCGGCGGCGCGAGAGTTCGCCCATGGTCAGCTTGGCAAGCTCTCCGCTGGCGGACGAGGGATCGAACATCGCGCGGTCGATCTCGCTCATCCTCGCCTGCAGCGTCGCGATCTGCTTTTCCGCCGCGCTCACCTGGTTGCGAATCTGCCGGGCCTGTTCGCGCTTCTCGGCCTCGGCCTTCTTGTCCTTCTTTTGCTTAGGCTTGGCCTCGCCCTTGGGCTGGTTCACGCCCAGGATGAAGTCGATATAATCGTCCATGCTTCCCGCATATTCGGCGGCCGTGCCGTTATCGACCAGCACCAGCCGGTCGGCGGTCAGCTCGACCATATGGCGGTCATGGCTGATCAGCAGCACTGCGCCGGTATAATCGTTGAGCGCCTGGACCAGAGCCTCGCGTGCGTCGACGTCCAGATGGTTGGTCGGCTCGTCGAGGATCAGCAGATGGGGCGCATCGCGCGTGATCAGCGCCAGCGCGAGCCGCGCGCGCTCGCCGCCCGACAACGTCCCGACCTGCGATGTCGCGCGGTTGCCCGAAAAGCCGAACCGGCCCAGTTGCGCGCGCACGGCAGCCGGGGTCTTGCCCTGCATCGCGCGGGTCATCTGTTCGAGCGGGGTGCTGTCCGCCTCCAGCTCTTCCACCTGATATTGCGTGAAATAGCCGACCTGCATCTTGCCTGCAGTGTTCATCGCGCCGTCCATCGGCGGCAATTGCGCGGCGAGCAGCCTGGCGAGCGTGGTCTTGCCGTTGCCGTTGCGGCCGAGCAGCGCGACGCGGTCGTCGGGGTCGATCCGCAGGTTGAGCCGCTGGAGGATCGGCTTTTCCTCGCTGTAACCTACCGCCGCGAGGTCGAGCGTGATCAGCGGCGGCTTGAGCTCGGAGGGGCTCGGGAAATCGAAGCTCAGCGACGGATCGTCGATCAAGGCGGTGATCGGCTGCATCTTGGCGAGCATCTTGGCGCGCGACTGGGCCTGTTTGGCGGTCGAGGCGCGGGCCGAGTTGCGCGCGATATAGTCCTGCAGCTTGGCGCGCTGCGCATCCTGCGAGGCCTTGGCCGCGGCACGCTGCGCGGCGCGCTCGGCGCGCTGGCGCTCGAAACTGTCATAGCCGCCGGGATAGAGCGTCACCTTGCCGCCCTGCAGGTGCAGGATATGATCGACGACATTGTTGAGCAGGTCGCGCTCATGGCTGATGACGATCAGCGTGGCGGGATAGGCCTTGAGGAAATTCTCGAGCCACACCGTCGCTTCGAGATCGAGATGGTTCGACGGTTCGTCGAGCAGCAGGATGTCGGGCTGCGAGAAGAGCAGGGCCCCCAGGGCGACGCGCATCTTCCAGCCGCCCGAAAAGCTGTCCAGCTTGCGGTTCTGCATCTCCTCGTCGAAGCCGAGCCCGGTGAGGATGATCGCTGCGCGCGAAGGCGCGCTGTACGCGTCGATGGCGAGCAGGCGCTCGTGCACATCGCCCAGCCGGTCGGGATCGGTGCAGGTCTCGGCTTCCTCGAGCAGCGCGGTGCGCTCGACATCGGCGGCGAGCACGGTATCGAGCGGCGTTGCGTCGCCATGCGGCGCTTCCTGCGCGACATAGCCGAGCCGCGCGAGCCGCGGCATCTCGATTTCGCCGTCATCGGGCTCGAGCTCGCCGATCATCACCTTCATCAGCGTCGACTTGCCCGCGCCGTTGCGGCCGATCAGGCCGACCCGGCTGCCGGGCGGTATCGCCGCCGTTGCGCCGTCCAGGATGGTGCGGCCGCCCAGGCGCACGGTGATGTTGTTCATCGAAAGCATGGGGCACGCGCCTATCAGCAGACGCGGCTTTCGCCAAGCGGTCCGATGCTGCGGCGCAGCGAAAAGCCTTGCGCGGGCATGAACGGGGCGCGCGATCCGATACACTTTGCGACACTTTTGCCGCGCGCCCGGCAAATCTGTGCGACAATGCCGGGCTAGAACAGCGGTCATGGAAGCCGCACCGGTCCCAGACCGCCCCCCTGCTA
Organism: Blastomonas sp.; assembly: GCA_964228845.1. GTDB lineage: Bacteria > Pseudomonadota > Alphaproteobacteria > Sphingomonadales > Sphingomonadaceae > Blastomonas. Next base: position 14,126 of record CAXRCQ010000392.1, on the reverse strand, counting down.
GCCGGGTCGGCGCGGCTTCCGACCCCGAAGATGAATTGAAGGAACGATCCCCATGAAAAAGACCCTGATCGCCGGAGCTGCCCTTGCCGCGATGCTTTCCGGCAGCATGGCCATGGCGCAACCCGCGCCCGGCCAGAAGCGTGGCCCCGATGCCAACCAGGACGGCATCGTCACCCAGCAGGAAGTGCGCGCTCAGGCCGCCAAGATGTTCGAGCGCATGGACGTCAACAAGGACGGCAAGCTGGACAAGGCCGATCGCGAAGCACGCATGGCCGAGCGCTTCAAGAAGCTCGATACCGATGGCAGCGGCGAGGTCAGCCTGGCCGAGATGACCGCAGCGCGCGAAGCCCGTCAGGCCCAGCGGGCCGAACGCAAGACGATGCGCGCCGATCGTGGTCCCGGCGAGCCGGGTGCCCGGATGGGCGGCAAGCGCGGCGGTCACAAGATGGGCATGCGCGGCGGACGTGGCATGCGCGGCGGGATGATGCGCCTCGACACCAACAAGGACGGCGCGATCACGCTTGCCGAGTTCGAGGCGGGCGCGCTGGAGCGCTTCAACCGCCAGGACACCAACAAGGACGGCCAGGTCACGCAGGAAGAGCGCAAGGCCGCGCGCGAGGCGATGAAGCAGCGCTGGCAGCAGCGCAAGGCTGCGCCGCAGGGCTGATCTGCACGTTTCACCTCCTTCCGGCTCCGGGCGCAGATTTCCCCTATGCGTCCGGGGCCGGTTGCCTTTCTCCCCTCCGACCGGCACATGCTGACATCTGATGACCGATCCCGTCCATATCCTGCTGATCGATGACGAGCCGACCCTGCGCGAACCGCTGGCCGAATATCTTACGGGCCAGGGCTTTGCCGTGACCGAAGCTAGCGATGCGGCCAAGGCGCGCACGCTCATGCGCGACCAGCGCTTCTCGATCCTGCTGCTCGATATCATGATGCCGGGCGAGGACGGCCTCAGCCTCTGCCGTCATGTCGCTGCGCAATCCGAAACGCCGGTCATCCTGCTCACCGCCAAGGGCGAGGCAATGGACCGCATCATCGGGCTGGAAATCGGCGCGGACGATTATGTCGTCAAGCCCTTCGATCCGCGAGAACTGGTGGCGCGGATCAAGACCGTGCTCCGCCGCGCCGCGCGCGTTCCCCAGCCCGCCGAAGACGAAGTCCAGGGCTTCGAGTTCGACGGCTGGACGCTCGATACCGTCAAGCGCCGCCTGACCGACCCCGATGGCGCGCTGGTCCCCATTTCCACCGCCGAATTCAAACTGCTCCAGGTATTCTGCGAGCATGCCGGGCATGTGCTCAACCGCGACCAGCTGCTCGATCTTGCGCATGGCCGCGAGGCGCATCTGTTCGACCGCGCGATCGATAACCAGATCAGCCGCCTGCGCAAGAAGGTGGAGGCGGACAATCGGAGCCCCCGTCTGATCAAGACGGTCTGGGGCGGAGGCTATACGCTTGCCGCGCGGGTGCGGCGGCTTGCCAGTCAGGATGCGCCGTGAACATGGTCCAGCGGCTCTGGCCGTCGAGCATGGCAGGACGGCTGCTGCTGACCATCGCGCTGGCGCTGCTTGCCGGACAATTGCTCAACACTGCGCTGCTGGTGCGCGGTCAGCGCGAAGGAGCGCTCGATCGTGTCGCCGCCGAGGCATCGGTGCGGTTGATCGCGGCGACTGACCGGCTGGACGAGGGCCTTCCGCTGCGCGAACGTTTGCTGGGCCGCATCGGACGCGCGCCCGGAGCGCGGTTCCGCCGCACCGAACTGACCCCGGTCTCACCGATCGGACAAGGCATGGAGCCGATGCCCGACCTGGTATCGCGGCTCGATGCCGTGCTGCCCAGCTATGGCGTGAACTATGCCCGGATCGAAGCGGCCAGCATGGCCGCGCCGCAGCGCCCGCGCCGGGTCGACCGGCTGGCTGCGGAAATCGGCGGGCGCAGCAGTGAAAGCGTGCGTCTGCTCGCGGTGGTCGCTCTCCAGCGGCCCGACGGCCAGTGGCTCAGCGTGCGCGTACCTGTGGGCGAGGCTTCCAACCGCATTCTTGCCACGATCGCGGTGCAGACGGTGGTGCTCTATCTCGTCATGCTTGTCCCACTGGTGTGGCTCACCCGCCGCATCGGACGCTCGCTCGGCACGCTGCGTGAGGGCGTGGCGCATTTCGAACGGACGCAGGAGGCGACGCCGATAGAACCTTCCGGCCCAAGCGACCTTGCCGATCTCACCCGATCGTTCAACGCGATGAGCGCGCGGATTGCGGCGTTGCTGGGTGAGAAGGACGTGATGCTCGGTGCCATCGGCCACGATCTCAAGACGCCGCTTGCCGCGCTTCGCGTCCGGGTGGAGTCGGTGCCAGACGACCGCCAGCGCGAGCGGATGGTGGCAAGCATCGACGATATCACCCGGACGCTCGATGACATCCTCTCGCTGGCACGGATTGGCCGGACGGGCGACGCGCCCGAGCCGGTCAATCTGGGCGCGCTGGCCGAGATGATCGTCGACGAGTTTCGCGATCTCGGCAATGAGGTGGACCTGGCCGATTGTCCGCGCATCGTGGTGCCGCTGCAGCTCACCTGGATCCGCCGCGCGCTGCGCAACATCATCGGCAACGCGGTGCGCTATGGCGCGCGGGCGCGGGTCGGCATCGCGCAGGTACCGGGCAGGGTCTCGATCACGATCGACGATGACGGCCCCGGCATTCCCGACGACCAGATCGAACGGATGTTCGAACCTTTCACTCGGCTGGAAGCCTCGCGCAACATGGCCACGGGGGGCACTGGCCTTGGCCTGACACTTGCGCGCGCGATCCTGCACCAGCACGGCGGATCGCTGCGGCTGGAGAACCGGCGCGGGCCGAGCGGTGCGGTCGAGGGGCTGCGGGCAGTGCTGACGCTGCCGGTGGGGTGAGCGCGCAAGGAAGCGTGGGCAGAACAACAAACTCCCCTCCCCCTTGGGGAGGGGAGAGGTGTCATGCATGCCCCCAACGCCAAAGAAATCCTCCCCTGCAAGGGGAGGTGGATCGCCGCAGGCGAGACGGAGGGGTGTTCCCCTCTCGCAGACGTGGATACCCCTCCACCACTTCGTGGTCCCCCTCCCCTCGCAGGGGAGGATTTGGCTGCGGTGTGATCGCTGCCTCCCCCAACACCGCTTCCCCTCAGCCGGTCCACTCGCTAAGGCTGTTCCATGAGCTTTACACCCATTGCCTCCGCCTATCCCGCCACCCGTCTGCGCCGTGCCCGTGCCACCGCCTGGAGCCGCGACATGGTGCGCGAGACCAGCCTGTCGCCCGCCAATCTGATCTGGCCGCTCTTCGTGACCGAAGGTACCGGCACCGAGGAGCCGATCGCATCGCTGCCGGGCGTCTCGCGCTGGTCGGTCGACGGGATCGTCGAGCGCGCGCGCGAGGCGGTGGACCTCGGCATTCCGTGCCTCGCCCTGTTCCCCAACACTCAGGCCGACCGGCGCAGCGACGACGGCAAGGAGGCGCTCAACTCCGACAATCTGATGTGCCGCGCGATCCGCGCGATCAAGGATGCGCTGGGCGATTCGATCGGCGTGCTCACCGATGTCGCGCTCGACCCCTATACCGCGCATGGCCAGGACGGGCTGATCGACGGCGAGGGCTATGTGCTCAACGATGCGACGGTGGAGATATTGGTCGGCCAGTCGCTCAACCAGGCGCGCGCCGGCGCAGACATCATCGCGCCTTCGGACATGATGGACGGCCGTATCGGCGCGATCCGCGCGGCGCTGGAAGCGGGCGGGCATCACAATGTCCAGATCATGAGCTATGCCGCCAAATATGCGAGTGCGTTCTATGGCCCGTTCCGCGATGCGGTCGGCTCTTCCGGCCTGCTCAAGGGCAACAAGAAGGGCTATCAGATGGACCCGGCGAACAGCGACGAGGCGCTGCGCGAGGTGGCGATGGACATTGCCGAAGGCGCGGACAGCGTGATGGTCAAGCCCGGCATGCCCTATCTCGACATCGTCTCGCGGGTGAAGCAGGCGTTCGGCGTGCCGGTCTATGCCTATATGGTGTCGGGCGAATATGCGATGATCGAGGCCCTGTCAGCAGCGGGCGCGGGAGACCGCGACGCGGTGGTGCTGGAAAGTCTGCTTGCCTTCCGCCGCGCGGGATGCAGCGGGGTGCTGACCTATCATGCCGCGCATGCCGCGCGCCTGCTGGCGAAAGGATAAGCGCACATGAACGACGTTTCGATCATCAGCCTGCACGGCAAGACCCCACGCATCCACGACAGCGCCTTCATCGCTCCGGGTTGCCGCATCATCGGCGATGTCGAGATCGGCCCCGATGCCAGCATCTGGTACAATTGCGTGATCCGCGCAGACGTGAACCGCATCGTCATCGGCGCGCGCACCAATGTCCAGGACGGTACCGTCATCCATTGCGACAGCCCGCGCCCCGGCGCGCCCGAGGGCTTCCCGACGATCATCGGCGAGGACGTGCTGATCGGTCACATGGCGATGGTGCATGGCTGCATTCTGGAGGACCGCGCGTTCGTTGGCCTGGGCGCCATCGTCATGGACGGCTGCCGGATCGGCGGCGATGCCATGCTGGCAGCGGGTGCTATGCTGACGCCGGGCAAGGCGATGCCTTCGGGCCAGCTCTGGGGCGGGCGTCCTGCGCAATATATGCGCGATCTGCCCCAGCCCGCCATCATGGGCATGCGCATGGGCGTCGCGCATTATGTCGAGAACGCCAAGGCGCACAAGGCCGCGAACAGCCGGAACTGATCGCCCCGCTTCAGCCTCCGCGATAGTTGCGCGGCGGCACGAAGCGTTCGCCGCGTGCGCGCGCCACCATCGCTTCATCCGCGATCGCGGTCTTGCGCTCGACCGCTGCGATGCGCGTCGCCTTGCGCTTGGCAAAACCGCCGCTTTCCTCGCCGATCGCCGCCGCGATCTTGCGAATTTCATCGCCGCGCGTGCCTATGACCAGGGCCATGAAGACCGACGCGAGCGAGATCGACAGAAACGAAATGAACAGACTGTCCGGTGACATGCTAACCCCCATTTATCTGGTGTTTGCCGGAGAATGAGTCCTTGCTGGTTAAGCAGGACCTGCCGCCAAAGGTTAAACAGGCGTTGACGACAGATTTATCTTATCTTTACCTCCCGGGACGCTCACGGCCCTGCCCATTCCCCCGAAAGCCGACCATGCCCAGCCAGATTGCCTCGACCCTGGTGCTGCTCACCATCTCGAACATCTTCATGACCACGGCCTGGTACTGGCACCTGAAGGGCGGGCCGGATGCAGCGGCATCGCGGCCCTTGTTCTGGGTGATCCTGACAAGCTGGGGTATCGCGCTGATCGAATATTGCTTCGCCGTACCCGCCAACCGCATCGGCTTCGTCCATGGCTGGACTCCCGGGCAGCTCAAGGTGGTCCAGGAGGCGCTGGCGCTCACCATTTTCGGCATCTTCATGGTCACCGTGCTCGGCGAGGCGCTGAACTGGCGGCATTTCGCCGCCTTTGCCTGCATCATGGCGGGCGTCGGGTTCCTGTTCGTCGGAAAATGATGCGCCCGGCCGCGGCGCTAAGGTTTGATTTACCGGTGCGGCGCAACCTGGGCGCATGGCCCGGCTCCATTCCATTGCCTCGAAGCGCAGCGAAAGCACGCGCACGTTCACGCTGGCGATCATCCTTGCCGCGCTGGTCGGCTGGAACGCTCCCGACTGGATCGGACCGAGATCTGGAGCATCTGCGGGCCTGCTGGGGCCGACGAGCACCGTCACGGCTTCGGTGCAGCAGGACAGCGTCTCCTATTTCCCCATCTGCGGGGGCGGGCTGCGGGTAACCTGCGTGGTCGATGGCGACACCTTCTGGCTGAAAGGGCAGAAGATCCGCGTAGCCGATATCGATACGCCCGAAATCTCGTCGCCGCGCTGCGATGCGGAGCTTCAGCGCGGCCAGCGCGCGAAATACCGGATGCAGGAATTGCTCAACGCCGGGCCGATCGCGCTGGAACCCGCCGATCGCGCGACCGACCGCTATGGCCGCGCGCTGTTCCGCGTCACCCGCAACGGGGCAAGCCTGGGCGGGACGCTGGTAGGCGAGGGGCTGGCGGTCTGGTTTGGCGGCGGCAAGCCCGACTGGTGCTGATCGTCAGATGCGCGCGCGGTCAGGCTTGACCCTGGCAGCTTCGGGCATGTCGAACAGCACCCGGCGCTGCTTGAAATCGATCATCATCCGGCTGAACTGGCGCAAAGTGCTCATCCCCAGCAGCAGCGCGGGCGTCTTGTCGAGCCCCAGCTCGCGAAACGCATCGGCATCGGCAAAGACGATCGGCACATAATCGAACTGCGCGCGTCCGATGCGGAAATCCTGTGCCAGCCCGGCATCGGCCATGATCGTCTGGCCGGTGACCGATGTCAGCGTCGCCTGCTGCGCGCTCAGCTTGTGCGAGGCGCCCAGCCGCTTGAGCAGCGCAAGATTGCCGATATTCGATTGCGCGCCGGTATCGATGACCACGCTGATCCGCTTGCCGCCCAGGGTCGCGTCGGTAAAGATCAACTGGCCGGACTTGCGCCGCGCGCTCACCACGATCTCGAAATCGCTGACGCGGGGGCGTTCGGTAATGTCCTCGACCGTGATCGCGTTCTCGAGAAAATCGAACAGGATGCGCTGGTCCTGCAACCCGTCGAGCCCGAGAATGCCGTCCGCGCCGATATGGTGCGACTCCAGCATCGGTGCGACCAGCTCGCCATAATTGCGGCGGCCCAGCGTGACCTCGGGAAGGTACACCGTCTGCACCATCTTGCTGCCCGCGATGCTGACCAGCCGCGCGATCTCGGCCATTTCGAGCGACAGCACCGAGGCGATGTCGCTCGACACGACGGTGCGCTCCGAGCCGGTGTCGATCATGAACTTGAACGGCCCGCGCCCGTCGATGCTGACCGGCACGGTCATGCGCGCCGCTCGGTCGCGGGCGAGCGCAATCGTCTCGGCGTCCTGCGCCAACCGGTCGGCCTCGGTCAGTTCGCCGACGATCGTGTTGGCAAAGCCGCTCTCGGGAAGCGCCGGTTGCGCCATGACACCGGATGCGGCCCAAAGCGCCGCGGCCAGGGTCAACGTACCGGCAAGCGCGCGATACAGCATGAAGCGGATCCTCTCACTGCCCGCTGATCGGGGCTTATGCGTAATATGCAAATGTAACACGCCCGTCTGGGCGCTGGCAATCAGTCCGAGCGCATCGCGGTGGCGGCGAGCGTCTCCGCCTCGGTGAGCAGCGCATCGTCGGTGGAGCCCTGCGCGACGCTCTCGCGCCCGATCATCACCAGCACCGGCACCGCGAGCGGGCTGACGCGGTCGAGCTCGACATGCAGCATCGTGCCCGCCGCGCGGTCGAGCAGATCGCCCAGACGGCCGATATCGGTCATCCGCGCGCGCGCATCGGCCCAGGCGGCCTCGAGCAGCACATGGTCGGGCTCGTACTTGCGCAGAACGTCATAGATCAGGTCGGTCGAGAAAGTGACCTGCCGCCCGGTCTTCTTCTTGCCGGGATGCTGGCGCTCGACCAGCCCGCTGATGATCGCGACCTCGCGGAACGCGCGTTTCAGGAGATATGAACTTTCGACCCATTCGGTGAACTCGTCGGCCAGGATATCGGCAGAGAAAAGGTCGGCGGGGTCGGTGACGCGCTTCAGGCCCCAGACGGCGAGCGCATAGTCGTTGGCGACGAAGCCCATCGGTTGCAGCCCGCGATCCTCCATCCGCCGGGTGAGCAGCATGCCCAGCGACTGGTGCGCGTTCCAGCCCTCGAATGGATAGCAGACCATATATTCGCGACCATGGTGCGGAAAGGTCTCGACCAGCAGCTGATCGGGCTCGGGCATGGCCGAGCGCCAGTCCTGCATTTCCAGCCATTCGCGCACGTCATCGGGAAAGCGCGCCCAGCCCGCGCGGTCGGTGAGGAACTCGCGCACCCGCGACGACAGATGCGTGGTCAGCGGCATGCGCGCGCCGTTATAGCTCGGGATCTGCGTCGCCTTGGTCGATGCCTTGACGATCAGGTCGAGATCCTTGATCCGCTCGACCTCCAGCCCCATTCCGGCAAACACGAAGGTGTCGCCGGGCGCGAGCTGCGCGGCGAAATCCTCCTCGACCCGGCCCAGCGAGCGCCCGTTCTTGAAGCGCACGTCGAGCATCGGCGTGTCGACGATGATGCCCGCGTTGAGCCGATAGGCTTGCGCGAACTTCGGATGCGCCAGCCGCCAGGTGCCGTCCTTCTCGCGCACCAGCCGCTTGAACTTGTCATAGGCGCGCAGCGAATAGCCGCCATTCTCGACAAAGCCGAGCACGCGCAGGAACGCCTCGCGGGTGAGCGCGCTGTAGGGCAAAGCGGACTGCACCTCGGCGCATAGATCGTCCTCGTGGAACGGTTCCGCACAGGCGAGGCCCAATATGTGCTGTGCGAGCACGTCGAGCCCGCCGGGGCGGAAGCTCTCGCCATCGCGCTGGCCCTCGCTCACCGCATCGAACGCGGCCTGGGCCTCCAGATATTCGAAACGGTTGCCGGGGACCAGGATCGCCCTGGACGGGCAATCGAGCCGGTGGTTGGCACGACCGATGCGCTGGAGCAGCCGCGACGAGCCCTTGGGCGCGCCCATCTGGATCACGCAATCGACATTGCCCCAGTCGACGCCGAGATCGAGGCTCGCGGTGGCGACCAGCGCGCGCAGCTCGCCGCGCGCCATCGCGCCTTCGACCTTGCGCCGCGCCTCGACCGAGAGCGAGCCGTGATGGATGCCGATCGGCAGGTGCTTCTCGTTCAGCTCCCACAGCTTCTGGAAGATGAACTCGGCGAGGAAGCGCGTGTTGCAGAAGACAAGCGTGGTCTGGTTGCGCTCTATCTCCTCGAGCACCTGCGGCACCGCATAATGGCCGCTATGCCCGGCCCAGGGGACACGATCGTCGGTGATCAGGATCGTCAGGTCCGGGTCCGCGCCCGGCTCGCCCTCGACCAAAGCCACCGCATCGATATCGCCATGCGGCGCGAGCCAGGCGCGATAGCTGTCCGCATCGGCGACGGTGGCCGACAATGCGACGCGGCGCATTGCGGGGCTCAGCGCCTGCAGACGGGAGAGCGACAGGCTCAGCAGGTCGCCGCGCTTGGAGGCGGCAAAGGCGTGGACCTCGTCGATGATCACCGTCTTCAGGCTTGCGAACATCTCCGCGCTTTCCGGATAGGACAGCAGCAGGCTCAGCGATTCGGGTGTGGTGAGCAGGATATGCGGCGGCCGCGCGCGCTGGCGCGCCTTGCGATCCGAGGGGGTATCTCCGCTGCGTGTCTCGATGCGGACATTCAGCCCCATGTCCTGCACCGGGGTCAGCAGGTTGCGCTGCACGTCATGCGCCAGCGCTTTCAGCGGCGAGATATAGAGCGTGTGCAGCCCGTCGGGCGCGCCGCCCTCGGCGAAATCGCGCAGGGTCGGCAAAAATCCGGCGAGCGTCTTGCCCGCGCCCGTCGAGGCGACGAGCAGCGCATGGCGACCGGCATCGGCCTGATCGAGCATCTCGAGCTGGTGCCGCCGGGGCGACCAGCCGCGCGCTGCAAACCAGTCGGTGATGATCTCGGGCAGCGCCATGGCCGCGATATAGGGGGTGGCAGCGCCGCGCTAAAGGGGCAGGGGCGTCACAGCCAGCGGAAGATTCCCGCCGCGCCCGCGCCGAGCGGCATATGTGCCCATTGCGCCGCCAGCCACAGCACAATCCCGCCGATCAGCGCGACCCAGCCGGGAAAGGCGAAGCCGCGCCCGAAGGGGATGAAGCTGGTGCGCGATTGCCAGTGCAGCCAGGCATCGCCCATAGCCACGAACTTCTTGCCGTCCTGCAGCTTCGCGCCGACCAGCGCGAGGATGATGATCGCGCCGCACAGGATGAAGGTGTCGATCCTAGGCGCGATCAGCACATGTGCCACGCCCCAGAGCGCGAATCCCCACATCATGGGGTGACGGGTGATGCGGAACACGCCGTGCGGGTCCTTGACGGCGATCCGCTTGGCTGCAGCCTCGGGCACCGGAAGCGCCGGGTTGCCGATCAGCGAGCCGACGAACAGGATCGCGGAGACCAGCATCAGCAGCGTCGAAACCGCCCAGAGCAGGTCGTTCGCCGACCAGAACGGCGCGCTCGCCGGCGCGCGCTGGAAGCCTTCGACCATCAGGAACAGCGTGGCGAAGGACACGAGCGTATAGGCAATCTGGAAGCCCTTATCGCCCAGCCGCCGGACGAGCCCGGCACGCAAGGGGTGCGACATCGCGAAATGGCTGCCGACAAAGCCGACCGCCCCCGCCAGCAGCATCGCATAGCCTTGCATTGGCAACTCCCCTGTTTGCCGGAGGACCCGTTCGACCGAGTCCTCCGCTCAGGGCATCTTAGCGATCATAGGCCTTGGGCAAAGCCCCTTCCTGCGGGGTGCGATAGCGATCGCGCAGCCGCGCCTGGCGGTTGTCGAGCGGCTGCTGCACGCCGTCGATCATCACCGCGACGGGGGCGCTCGAAAGCTCGAGCGGATCGCCGTCCCAGATCACGACATCGCCGACGCGGCCGGGCTTGAGGCTGCCGAGCATCGCGTCGATCCCCAGCGCCTGGGCGGGGCCGGACGAGATCGCGGCGAACGCCTGGTCCCAGGTCAGCCCGCTCGCGCCCGGCACGCGCTGCAGCGCGACCAGATTTCCGGCATATTGCGGCGAGTAGTGCAGCCGGTGCGCGTCATTGTCGTTGATCATGCCGATCGAGACGGTCACGCCCGCGCGCTTCATCCGGCCGATATTCGACTGGGTGGCGGCTGTCTTCTCGAACTCCGACGGCAGGTCGTTGAGCGCCGAGGCGATGACGGGAACACCCGCCGCCGCGATCTGGTTGGCGACCAGCCAGCCTTCGGACACGCCCGCGAGCACGAGCTTGAGCGCCGGAAATTCCTCGCGCAGCTTGAGCACGTTCAGGATGTCGGCGGCGCGTTCGACATGCACCAGCAGACGGATTTCGCCATTGACCACCGGCAGCAAGGCAGCGGCGTCCTGGCGGGTCAGCAGCGCATCGTGCGGACGCATGCCCATCGGACGCATCGACCGGGCGTAATCCTGTGCTTCCATCAGCGCATTGCGGAATTCGAGAAAGGCCGAGGCGCGGCTGCCGCCCGCCTTGGCCGAACCCGTCTCGCCCAGTTCGACGAACTGGAAGGCGCGGGCCTTGGTCACGGCGTTGTAATCGTCGCCCAGATCGATCACCGCGCCCATGCCCGCGAAGATCGCGGCAGGGGCGATCGGGGCGACCACCGCGCGGGTGATGCCGGCAGCGCGGGTGACCGCGACCGCACTGACCTTGGGGTTGATCGCGGGGGTGACGTCGATCGCGGCGGAAAACTCGCCCCGGCTCGCGCTGGCATCATTGGTCTCGTTGACCGCCTCGACCTCGACCAGGCCCAGACGGCTGAACCCGGCGAACAGGCCCGGTGTCACCCAGCGGCCCGAGGCATCGACCACCTGCGCGCCAGCAGGCACGGCAATGCCGGAGCCGGCGGCGACGACCTTGCCATCGCGCAGCACTACGGTGCCGCCCTCGATCGGCGCGCTGCCGTCTCCGATCACGACCTTGCCGCCGGTAATGGCGACGGTCTGTGCGAGCGCAGGCGAGGCGAGCAGCGCGGCAGCGGCCACGCTCATGGAAAGGAGGGATTTCATCATTTCGTGTCTCCCTCACCCGGCTGGCCCAGCTCGAAATCGCTCACCGGACGGCGCTTGGGATCATTGGCATCATACAGCAGCGCGCCATCGACCCAGACCTTTTCGGGCCGGGCATAGACCGACAGCGGATTGGCATTCCACAGCACGACATCGGCCATTTTGCCGGGCTTGAGGCTTCCCGTCCGGTCGGCAATGCCCATCGCCTTGGCGGGGTTGTAGGTCAGCCAGCGGATCGCGGTGGCGTCCGAGATGTTGAAGCCCATGCGGCGGCCGTCGCCCAGCGCCTTGGCGGCTTCCTGGTTCAGCCGCTGGATCTGGTCCTGATCGTCCGAATGGATGATCGTGCAGGCCCCGGCATTCTGGATGATCGCGGCATTTTCGGGAATGCCGTCATAGGATTCCATCTTGAAGCCCCACCAATCGGCCCAGACGGCGGAACAGATATTGTTCTCGCGCAGCAGGTCGGCGATCTTGTAGCTCTCGACCGCGTGGTGGAAGGTGGAAACGGTATAGCCGAACTCCTTGGCCATATCGATGACGATGGCCATCTCGTCGGCGCGATAGCAATGGTTGTGGATCTGGATCTTGCCTTCCAGCGCCGCCTTCAGCGTGTCCATGCCGATGTCGCGCGCGGGCGGGGTGCCGCCCTTGCGCTCATATTCGTCCCAGCGCGCCTTGTATTCGGCCGCGCGCGCCCAGGTCTGGCGGTTGACAGCCAGATTGCCCATGCGGCTGGCGGGCTTCTGGTTGCGGCTGCCATAGACGCGCTTGGGATTCTCGCCGCACGCCATCTTGAGGCCATAGGGCGCATCGGGGAATTTCATCGCCTGCATGGTGCGTGCGGGCACATTCTTGAGCGTCACCGAACGCCCGCCGAACAGGTTGGCCGAGCCGGGAAGGATCTGCAAGCTGGTGACGCCGCCATTGGCGAGCGCGCGGCTGAAGCCGGGGTCCTGCGGCCAGACGCTATGTTCAGCCCAGACATCGGCGGTGACCGGGCTGGTCGCCTCGTTGCCGTCCGAATGTGCCGACACGCCGGGCGAGGGATAGTCGCCCAGATGGCTGTGAATGTCGATGATGCCCGGCGTCACGAACTTGCCGGTGCCATCCAGTACCATGATGTCCGCCGGGATCGGCGTATTGGCATCGCCGACCGCCGTGATCTTGCCGTCGGTGAAGAAGACCACGCCATTGTCGATCTGACCGCCCTCGCCATCGAAGATGGTGACGTTGCGGATCGCGGTCGGCTGGCCCGGATAGGGCTTGTAGGTGCTGGGATAGGGGTTTTCGTTGATGCTCACCTTCTCCGCCTTGGGCGCGCTGGCGCTGGCGGAGGAGGGGCCTTCGGCACTTGTCGTGTTGGCGCACCCGACGACCATTACGGCCGCCAGAGGCGCGAGATACCCGTATCGCATGTTGTTTCCCTGTCGCAGTTCGGAAGTGGTCTTGTGGTCGATATCAGGCACCGCGCGTCGCCAAATGCACGCCCGCAGCCTGATTCTCGGCGAGTTCGTCCTCGCCCGCCAGCGGTTCGGCATCCTTCAGCGTATCGAGGTGCATCAGCTTCCTGATCAGCGGGGAAATGACGAGCACGCCAACACCCACCGCGATCGCGATCCAGCCGATCTGCGAATAGACATCAAGCACGGTCTGCTGCCCTGCGCCTTCGCCGCTCGCCTTTTCGGAGCCCGTGGCGGCCGCGATCAGGCCCGCGGCGAAATTGCCAGTGGCCGAGGCAAAGAACCAGCTTCCCATGATCAGCGAGGCCATATGCGCCGGGGCCAGCCGGTTCATCGCGCTGAGGCCCACCGGCGAGAGGCACAGCTCACCCATGGTGTGGAGCAGGTAGATCAGGAAGATGAACAAAACCGGGGTCATGTTTCCGGTCGCTGCACCTGCGACCAGAACAAGAAAGCCCGCACCGAGTTTCATCAGCGCCAGGCCGAACTTGGCTGGTGCGGAAGGTTCAAGTCCCTTGCGCCCCAGCCATGTCCACAAAGTTGCAAAAAGGGGCGCGAGCAGGACGATGTAAGCAGCATTAATCGACTGGAAGGTGGAAGCAGGCCAAAGGATTCCGAGAAACTCGCGGTCCACATATCGGTCAGTATATAGATTGAGCGAAGACCCGGCCTGCTCGAAAAGTGCCCAAAACAGAATTGAGCCGATGATAAGGAACATCGCTGCAAATATGCGGTCACGATCCTCGTTCTTCCGCGTGAAAGCTTCGTATACCATCGTAATGAGCATACCGATGCCACCTGCAGCGGCAAAAGCCGTCATATCGGAATTCCCGCGGCTCACGAAGAACATGCCGATAATGGCGATGACGGATGACAGGCCAAAGAAGCCGACTGATAGTTTTGGCGCAGCTCCGAATGAACCGTAGGGAATCTGATAAGCGGCAACATAAAGCACGTAGCTT